>NZ_JAVREQ010000022.1:0-123923 GCF_031845485.1 Streptomyces hazeniae | reverse complement strand
GGTCGCCGCCGTAGCGGATGCCGTCACGCTTGTTCGTGTCCCAGAAGACGAGGTCCCCGGGGCGCGGGGTGTTGGTCTTCCGGCCCTGGTTGATCTGGCCCTGGAGCCAGTAGTTGAGCTGCAGGCCCCGGCCGGTGGCGTTCTTGGTGCCGTGCCAGATCGCGTTGCGGTTGAAGCACTCGCAGTCCATCTTCGACTCGCGGCAGGTCCAGCCGTACTCCAGCTTGTACGGGCGCCCCAGCCGGTTCTTCGCCGCGCGGACCACTGCCTGGCGCACTCCGGAGGCGGCCGTCGAAGCGTCCGCGGCCTCCTGTGCCGACGCCGTCGGCTGCGCCGGGGGCGTAGTGGCCGCCGAGGCGGTCTGCGGCAGGAGGAGGCCGGTCGAGGCCAGGAGTGCGGCCGCGGTCAGGATGATGCGCTGTCTGCTTGCCATGGGTGGTGGCCCTTCTGTGGGTGAGCGGGGGTGGTGGCATGCGGAGTCGCTGCCCCTCCCCCGTTATGTTCGGTCGACACGATAAAGAATGAACATGTCAATGCCAAGACTGGCGGACCGTCACTTGTCCGCATCTGCCGGTCCCGGCTGGTCATAGCGACAGGCAGTCCCCGACTTGCTGCGCGCACGACCGGGAGGTGCCGGGACGTCATACTGCGGGGACCGGCCCGCCTCCCACACGGGGATTCACCAGCCGGCTGTCTTCATCACTTCGATCAGCCGGTCATGAGGCAGTGCGTGGGCGGTGATGCCGTCCGGGCCCGTCATCGTGCGGGCGGCGAACAGCGCGTTCAGGATGGCCTCCTCGACCGCTTCCACCACCGCGTCGAACAGCGAGCCGAGCGCCGGGTCGGGGAGCATGCGCACCCACCTCTCCGGAGGGCCGGCTTCGGACAGGCCGTCCCCCGCCAGGCGGTTTCCGGTGGAGAAGGCGATGATGAGGTCTCCACTGGTGTGCTCGCCGTTCCCGCCGCAGCGGGCGATTCCCAGGACCGCGTGCTGCGCGAGCCGGTCGCACTGGTGGGGCAGCACGGGCGCGTCCGTGGCCAGGACGACGATGATCGATCCCGAGCCCTGCGCCGGGACAGGGCCGTGAGGAGGCGTCGGCAACGGCACCTCGGTAGCGGGGATCGCCTCGCCGACGGGGACCCCCGCGACGCGGAGCCGGCTCCTGCGCCCGTGATTGGCCTGCACCAGTGCCCCCACGGTCCAGCCCGCGCCGGCGATGCGGGAGGCAGTGCCGACTCCTCCAGCGAAGCCGTGGCAGATCATGCCCGTGCCCGAACCCACATTCCCCTCAGCCACGGGTCCGCTCGCCGCGGCACGCAGGGCGTCGTGCAGATGCTCGGCGCGTACGTGGAAGCCGTTGACGTCGTTGAGGAGCCCGTCCCAGGTCTCCCCTACGACGGGAAGGCACCAGTACAGCTCGTCCGGGTCCCGCTGGGCGACCTCGGCTGCGACCAGGGCGTCACGCACCACGCCGACGCTGTGCGTGTTGGTCAGCGCGACGGGCGAGGTGAGCGTGCCGGACTCGCGCACCCATTCCAGGCCCGTCAATTCACCGTTGCCGTTGAGCCGGTGGCAGCCGGCGAAGACCGGCCTCCTCCCCAGCGACCCTTCAGCGGGCACGACGACGCTGACGCCCGTCCGCACCGGCCCCCGGCCAGGTCGTAACCGGCCCTCACCTTCGATCAGGGTCCGGTGCCCCACCCGTACACCGGGCACGTCGGGTGATGGCGTTCCACTGCCCAGGACGACCCGAGCCGACGGTGATGCCCAGGTCACGTGCACGCATACGCTCTCTCTTCTGCCAGGAGTGTTGTCACTCCGTCTCTCCCCCACGGACTCCACGACTCCTACCAGCGACCGCGACCCCGGCGTACACCTCTCAGGCGCCACCGCCCCCACCGCGAGACCGGTGCCCGGGCACCTCGCTAAGCTGCACGGGGACGGACTCATCGAGCCCAGGAGGCGGACATAGCACGGCCGAAGAATCAGACCGCACGACGCGCCGAGCTGGTGGCGGCGGCGCGGAAGGCCATCGTGCTGCACGGACTGAGCGCGGTGCGGATCAGGGACGTCGCCGACACCGCGGGCATGGCCCCCGGCTCGGTGACCTACTACTTCCGCGAACTCGACGAACTCTTCCAGGAGGTGTTCACCGATGCCGTGGAACGCTTCTCCTCGCTGCGCCGGGCCGCCGCGGAGGATCTGGAGGACCCGCGTGACCGCCTTGTCGCGACGATCCGCGCCGGCCTGCCCACTGGACCGGACGACGAACTGTGCTGCCTGCTCTACGAATTCGCCCCGCAAGCACGCAAGGGCACCCGGGACGCCGCCCTGCGGCGGACCCTCTACGACGACCAGGTCGACCTCTACTGCGAGTTGCTGAGCAGCGGTGAGGCCGACGACGCCTTCCAGTTCGCAGCACCTGCCCGGGAAATCGCCTCCAACCTCGTCGCACTCGAAGACGCTTACGGCTATCACATCATCGCCGGCACCTCGGTCACACGAGCCACGGCAGAGCAGTACCTCATCGGCTACGCCGCCACAGCCACCGGCGCCCGGCTCCGCACCAACTGAGGGTAGACGGATACCTGGGTCCCAGCGGACCTCTCTCTCACCGCCTGCCCACTGCCTCCGTCCCGCACCTCCCCCGCAATGGCGCCGAGGACATCCCCCAGCCGGCACAGACCTCATCGCCGACAGCACCCCCGCGGAGGCTTACGGCCGCCGCCCGGACGAACCGCCCGCAGGAGATCCTTGGGGCGATCGCCCCGCCGCCTTGCAAGGAAGGAGCGGGGTCAGGAGGGCAGGCCGAGGGCATCCCAGAGGATGAAGGGATTCATGTCCTCGCAAGGACCGATGGGCGAGGCCCCGTGGTTGCCACGGGCGGCGCGGAAGTGGATGTGCCGGTGGTTGAGCCCGTCGGCTTTGGTGCCGACCTTGGCCCACACGGTGTTCCTCGTGAAGGAGGTGCCGACCCGGAGTTCGGAGCCGTCGAGTAGGTGACCGAGCGTCAGGCTCATGTTCACCGACGGGAAGTAGACCTGGATACGGCGGTTGTAGCCGCCGGGATCGTCACCGCGGCCGACCACCCGTCCCCGGCCCCAGGCGTAGCTGCGGCTACCGGTAGGCGCTCCGACATCGACGCCCTTGTGCCACTGGTCCCCTCGGCAGCCGAACTGGTAGCCGGGAAAGTACTGGTTGTAGCCGGAGGTGGTCCTTCCGTCTTTGACCTCCCACCAGGTGCCCGCGGGGGGCGATGCCCGCACGGAAGTTGCGCTGGCATGCTTCGCCGCACTCGACGGATGAACGGGCCGGCCGCCGCCTGATCTGGTGCAACACCAGGTCGTCCGCGGGTGACAGGCCTGCATGACGTGGATGCGCGGGCGGCCCCCGAGGCCCGAGGCCGGCATGCCATCGACGACATGTGGGGGCACGGTGACCGACAGCGAAGTGGACGTCTTCCTCGGCCTGGACGTGGGCAGGACCGCCATCACGGCCGCAGCCTGGCTCCGTCCGGGAAGAAGGTGTGAGAGGGGTGGATGGGCCGCGGGGCAGGGGGTTGCAATGAGGTGACCTGTGAGTAAGTTTACCCCCGAGTAAGGTTCGAGGAGGCCCCGCGCGGAGGAGCCGGTTCATGGGTGTGCGCAAGGAGTTGAGGCAGGCCGGGCGTCAGCGGGAGCTGGCGGGCAGGGCGCCGGTGCGGCTGGTGCGGGAGGCGGGGAGGGTGCGGGAGGCGCACTGCGCGCCGCTCGTGGAGCCGCCCGGGACCGGCAGTGTCGCAGACATCCCCTTCAGCGGCGCTCTGCAGGAGCCGGACGCGGTGGTGATCCGGCGCAAGGTGGACGGGCGGTGGCTGCCGGTCACGGCCGCCGAGTTCGCCGCGCTGGTGCGGTCGGTGGCGAAGGGCCTGATCGCGGCCGGCCTGGAGCCGGGCGGGCGAGTGGCGCTGATGTCGCGCACCCGGTATGAGTGGGAGGTCCTGGACTTCGCGATCTGGGCCGCGGGCGGGGTCACGGTACCGGTGTACGCCACGTCCTCGGCGCAGCAGGTGGCCTGGATCCTGGAGGACTCCGACGTGCGGTTGTGCGTGGTGGAGACGGAGGAGAACGCCGGGACGGTGGCGGCAGCGGAGCTGGGGCGGCGGCCGGTCGTGTGGCAGATCGACGGTGGAGCGCTGGCCGAACTGCGGGCGCTGGGCGGCGAGGTGGAGGACGGGGAGGTGGAGCGTCGCCGG
Organism: Streptomyces hazeniae; assembly: GCF_031845485.1. Taxonomy (NCBI): domain Bacteria; kingdom Bacillati; phylum Actinomycetota; class Actinomycetes; order Kitasatosporales; family Streptomycetaceae; genus Streptomyces; species Streptomyces hazeniae. The sequence continues at coordinate 119,688 of NZ_JAVREQ010000022.1, read as the reverse complement.
GAGGCGCTGTCGCCGCGGTCGGTGGCGACGGTGTGCTACACCTCCGGGACGACCGGCCGCCCCAAGGGCTGCGTGCTCACCCACGGCAACCTCCTGGCGGAGGCCGCGAACACCGTCGAACTGCTGCATCCGGTCTTCCGTGCGGTGACCGGGCAGACCGCGTCGACGCTGCTGTTCCTGCCGCTGGCGCACATCCTGGGTCGCACCATCCAGATCGCCTGCCTGCTGGCGGGCATCGAGGTGGGACACTGCCCGAGCATCAGGCCGGACGAACTGCGGCCCGAGCTGCGGGAATTCCGGCCGACGTTCGTGGTGGGGGTGCCGTACCTGTTCGAGAAGATCCACGACACCGGGCGGGCCACCGCGGAGAAGCTGGGCCGTGGGGCGTCGTTCGACCGGGCGGACCGGGTGGCGGTGCGGTTCGGCGAGGCGGCGCTCGCGCGGTTCCTCGGTACCGGCCCGGGGCCGGGGGTGGGCGTTCGCGCCGCGTGGGCGCTGTACGACCTGCTGGTGTACCGGCGGGTGCGCAAGGAGCTGGGCGGCCGGCTCCGGTACGCCATCAGCGGCGGCTCGCCTCTGGACCGCCGGCTGAACCTGTTCTTCTTCGCCGCCGGCGTCGTGGTCTACGAGGGCTACGGGCTGACGGAGACGACGGCCGCGGCGACCCTGGTACCGCCGCTCGAGCCACGGCCGGGCACGGTGGGGCGGCCGGTGCCGGGCACGGCGATACGGGTCGCGGACGACGGCGAGGTACTGGTGCGCGGAGGGATCGTCTTCGAGTCCTACTGGCGGAACGCGGCCGCGACCGAGGAGGTGCTGACGGACGGCTGGTTCGCCACCGGTGACCTGGGCGCGCTGGACGACGAGGGGTTCCTGACGATCACCGGGCGGAAGAAGGACATCCTGGTCACCTCCGGCGGCAAGAACGTCTCCCCCAGCGTGCTGGAGGACCGGCTGCGGAGCCGGCCACCGGTGGGGCAGTGCATGGTGGTGGGCGACGACCGGCCCTACGTGGCGGCGCTGGTGACGCTGGAGGAGGAGGCGGTACGGCACTGGCTGGCGGTGCGCAGGCGGCCGGCGGACACACCGCGTGCCCGGCTGCGGGAAAACCCCGAGCTGCTGGCGGACGTGCAGCGTGCGGTGGACTACGCCAACGAGGCGGTCTCGCGGGCGGAGTCGATCCGGCGTTTCGTGGTTGTGGACGGCGAGTTCACCGAGGCCGGCGGCATGCTCACTCCGTCGCTCAAAGTCCGTCGGCAGGCCGTGGCCGAGGGATACGCGAAGGAGATCGACGAGCTGTACGCACGTTGACGAGGTGTCAGGCCGCGCCGCCGGGGTCGGGGCAGCAGTCGTGGATCAGCTCGTGCAGGAGAGCCGGAGTCCGGGCGGCCGGTTCGGCGAGGGTGACGATCCGGTCGATCAGGTGCCGGTAGAACTCGACTTCCTCGCGGTCCTCGGGGTAGCGGGCGCTGCGGAGCTGTTCGAGGTAGGCCACGTCGGGCAGGCCGCTTTCGGCGAGCCGGAGGAGGCTGACGGCGCCGCCGCCGGTCACGAGCCCGCCGGTGTGCAGGGGCAGCACCTGGACGGTGACGTGCGGCAGGCGGCTGACGGCGGTCAGATGGTGCAGTTGGGCGCGCAGGGTGTCGGGGCCGCCGAACGGGCGGCGGAGGGCGGCCTCGTCGATGACGGCCCACAGGTGCGGGGGGTGAGTGCGGTGCAGGACGTCCTGGCGGCGGGTGCGCAGCCGGACGCGGCGTTCGCGCTCGGACGTGCTGGTGCCGGGGTGGCCGAGGGCGAAGAGGGCGCGGGCGTACTCGGGTGTCTGGAGCAGCCCGGGCACGAACTGGGGTTCGTAGGCGCGGATGACGGAAGCGGCCTGCTCGAGGCCCAGGTAGGTCTCCAGCCACTCGGGGACGACGTCGCGGTAGTCGTCCCACCAGCCGGGCCGGTTGGCCTGTTCGGCGAGGCCGAGGAGAACGGCCCGCTCGGCGTCGTCGTCGACGCTGAAGATGGTCAGCAGGTCGGCGACGTCGCGGAGCCGGCAGCCGGTGCGGCCGAGTTCGATCCCGGCGAGGCGGGTGTCGGTGCTGCGGATCGCCTCGGCGGCCTCCTGCCGGGAGACGTACTGGGCTTCCCGCAGTTCGCGCAGCCGGCTCCCGAGGACCATGCGGGCCACGGCCGGTCCGGCCGGGGTGGTGGCATGGGTGGGCCGGGCGGTGCCGGCGGGGCCGGTTCTGGTGCCGTGTGTGCTTCGCATGGTCTCGCTCTCCGTCCACGAACGCCGCAGCGGTCCACCTTGGTGTTCTGCCCGCCGTGTCGCGGTGTTCACTTTTCCACAAGCACGGTCTTCGCGGCGCCCGTTGCCAATGTAGGGAACGGGGCGGTGTCTGTCAGCGGCGGGGTCCGGGGGTGACCAGGAGGTAGGGGCGGCGGCGGATGTCGGTGTAGCGGTCGGCGTCCCAGCCGTGGGTGGACAGGACGTGGGCGCAGTCGCCGAGACCGTCGTGGCCCTGCCGCCGGTCGGGGTCGTCGTCGGCGGTGTGCCAGGCGACGCGCACGGTGCCGGGGTCGGCGTGGCGGGCGGTGACGCGGTAGCCGCTGCTGGTGCACCGTCCGGTGTCGTCGAGTGCGGTGGGCGGGAGGCCGGCGGCTTCGAGGGTGAGGGCGACGGCGTGGACGGGGCGGGCGCGTTCCCAGTCGGCGGGTGTACCGGGGGTGCCGGTGAGGCGGCGGATCTCCAGGAGGGAGTGCCAGGCCCGGGTGGCGGCCTCGGGGTGACGGGCTCCGGCGTGCGGCGGACCGTCCCCGGTGGCGGGGGTGAAGGCGGAGGACGGTGCGCCCGGGTGGTGGTGATCGGGGTCCGTGGTGGTGCGGAGCAGGCCGTCGCGGAGGGTGCGGCCGGCGGGGGTGAGGTAGTGGGCGCCGCGGGTGCCGTGGCGACGGGCGAGGCCGAGGGCGGTGAGGCGCGCCGTGACGGCGGCGCTCGCGCGGATCTCGCCGGTGGCCGGGTCGGCTGCGGTGACCGCCCGGCGCTGAGCGGGTGTCAGCGGCGGGCGGCCGTGTCCCCGGCCGGGTGTGTCCCGGCCGGCGCGGGGCGGCGTCATACCGGCAGCGTACGGCCCCGGTGTGACGGGGGCGGGTCAGCGGACGGGGACGCCGGAGACCGTGCGGGAGATGACCAGGCGCTGGATCTCGCTGGTGCCTTCGAAGATGGTGTAGATCGCGCTGTCGCGGTGCATGCGCTCGACGGGGTATTCGCGGGTGTAGCCGTTTCCGCCGAGGATCTGGATGGCCTGGCCGGTGACGGACTTGGCGATCTCGCTGGCGTACAGCTTGGACATGGAGCCTTCGGCGGACTCGAAGGGCTTGCCGGCGGCGGCCATCCAGGAGGCGCGCCAGACCAGGAGGCGGGCGGCGTCGATCTGGGTGCGCATGTCGGCGAGCTGGAAGGCGACGCCCTGGTTGTCGATGATGGGGCGGCCGAACTGCTCGCGGGTCCGGGCGTAGTCGAGGGCCACCTCGTAGGCGGCGCGGGCGGTGCCGACGGCCATGGCGCCGACGGCGGGGCGGGAGGCCTCGAAGGTGGCCATGGCGGCGTTCTTCAGCCTCTCCCCACCCTTGCGGGCGCGTTCGCGGGCGCGGGCGAGGCGCTCGTCGAGCTTCTCCTTGCCGCCGAGGAGGCAGGAGCCGGGGACGCGGACGTCCTCGAGGACGACTTCGGCGGTGTGGGAGGCGCGGATGCCGTGCTTGAGGAACTTCTGGCCCTGGGAGAGCCCGGGGGTGTTCGGCGGGACGATGAAGGAGGCGTGGCCCTTGGATCCGAGTTCGGGGTCGACGACGGCGACGACGACGTGGACGTTCGCTATGCCGCCGTTGGTGGCCCAGGTCTTGGTGCCGTTGAGCACCCATTCGTCCTTGGCCTCGTCGTAGACGGCGCGGGTGCGCATGGAGGCGACGTCGGAGCCGGCGTCGGGCTCGGAGGAGCAGAAGGCGGCGACCTTGACGTCGTCGGCGTCGCCGTACATCTGCGGGACCCAGGTGCCGATCTGTTCCTCGGTGCCATTGGCGAGGACGCCGACGGCGGCCAGGCCGGTGCCGACGATGGAGAGGGCGATGCCGGCGTCGCCCCAGAACAGCTCCTCCATGGCCATGGGGATGCCGAGGCCTGTGGGGTCGAAGAACTGCTGGGCATAGAAGTCGAGGGAGTAGAGGCCTATCTTGGCCGCCTCCTGGATGATGGGCCAGGGGGTCTCCTCCCGTTCGTCCCATTCGGCGGCCGCCGGACGGATCACATCGGCTGCGAACCCGTGGATCCAGTCGCGGACGGCCTTCTGGTCGTCGTTGAGGTCGAATGCGAACTCCGCCATGGCAGGCCCTTCCCGAAGCGTGTTACCTGAAGTAACAGGTCATCCCGCCGCACAGTCTGTTACCGGTGAGTAAGGGCTGTCAACTCACCCGCTCGCCGCCGCGCGGCCCCTCCCCCGCGGGTGTTACGTTGCGCAGGGGACCAGCGACGACGGGCGGGGAGAGAACGGCGATGGGCACCACACGGCGCGAGGACCGGCACGGTACGGCCGAGCGCAGACGGCGGGAGCTGCTGGAGGCCGCCGACCGGGTGGTGCTGCGCGACGGCCCGGGCGCGTCGATGAACGCGATCGCCGCGGAGGCGGGGATCACCAAGCCGATCCTGTACCGGCACTTCGGCGACAAGGGCGGACTGTACCGGGCGCTGGCGGTGCGGCACACCGACGCGCTGCTGGACGCGCTCCGCGGCGCCCTGGACGCCCCGGCCGGCCGCCGCGAGCGGGTCGAGGCCACCCTGGACACCTACCTGGCCGCGATCGAGGCCCGGCCGCAGGTCTACCGCTTCCTGATGCACCCGGCGGAGGAGACCACCGCGGGCGAGCGCGGTTTCGACGTGGGCCGTCATTCCGCTCCCCTGCTGCGCCGGCTCGGCGAGGAACTCGCCGCCGTGATCGCCGAACGGGTGGAGCTGGGCCCGGACGCCGAGCGGGTGGCGCGGGTCTGGGGGCACGGGATCGTGGGGATGATGCACGCCGCCGGCGACTGGTGGCTGGCGGAACGTCCGTGTTCACGGCAGGAGTTGGTGCGGTCCCTGGCGGATCTGCTGTGGGGGAGGCTGGCCGTCGCCGGTGACGTGCGCGGCGGTCCCGGCTTCTGAACGCCCTCCGTGCCGCGATTCGGGGGCAGTCGGCCTTCTCGATAGGCTTGCCCCCGACCCAGGCGCATTGGAGGACCAAGGAAGATGGCAGGGAACACGGAGCCGCTGACGCCGCGGGCGAAGCTGGCCGTGACGGCGGGACGGGCCGCGGCGGCCTTCTCGCGGGCAGCAGGCCGCGGCAGCGGATCGGTGATCGGCGGCAAGGTGGCCCTCAGACTCGACCCCGACCTGCTGGCACGGCTGGCACGGCACCTGGACGTGGTGCTGGTGTCGGCGACGAACGGCAAGACCACCACGACCCGGCTGATCGCCGAGGCGCTGCGGGCCGGCGGCGAGGTCGTCTCCAACGCACTGGGCGCCAACATGCCGGCCGGGATCACCTCGGCGCTGGCGGGCGGGTCGTCCGCGCGCTTCGGTGTGATCGAGGTGGACGAGAAGTACCTGGCAGGGGTGGCCCGCGACGTCACGCCGAAGGCCATCGCGCTGCTGAACCTCTCCAGGGACCAGCTGGACCGCGCCGCGGAGACCCGGATGCTGGCGGAGCACTGGCGGGAGGGGCTGGCCGGGCAGAAGGCCGTCATCATCGCCAACGCGGACGACCCACTGGTGGTGTGGGCCGCCTCCGACTCGCCGAACGTGGTGTGGGTCGCCGCCGGCCAGGAGTGGAAGGACGACGCCTGGTCGTGCCCCGCGTGCGGCGGCGTGATGCAGCGGCCCGGGGACGACTGGTTCTGCGGCGAGTGCGGCTTCCGCCGCCCCACGCCGACCTGGGCCCTGTCCGGGGACCACGTGCTGGACCCGCACGGTTCGGCGTGGCCGATCAAGCTGCAACTGCCCGGCCGGGCGAACAAGGCCAACGCCGCCACCTCGGCCGCGGTGGCGGCCACCTTCGGCGTGGCGCCGCAGGTGGCCCTGGAGCGGATGTACGCGGTGACGGCCGTCGCCGGGCGGTACGACGTGGTGTCGTACCAGGGCCGCGACGTACGGCTGCTCCTGGCGAAGAACCCGGCCGGCTGGCTGGAGACGTTCTCCCTGATCGACCCGCCCCCGGCGCCGGTGATCCTGTCGGTGAACGCGCGCAGCGCGGACGGCACCGACACCTCCTGGCTGTGGGACGTGGACTACTCGCGGCTGGCCGGTCACCCGATCTGCGTGATCGGCGACCGCAAGCTGGACCTGGCGGTGCGGCTGGAGGTCGCGGGCGTCGACTTCCAGGTCTGCCAGAGCGCCCAGGAGGCGGTGCGGGCGTGCCCGCCGGGCCGGATCGAGGCGATCGCGAACTACACGGCGTTCCAGGACCTGCGCCGCGTCGTGGGCAACTGAGCAGGGCGAGGAGACGAGCATGGGTGACACGAGTCTGCGTCTGGTGTGGGTCTACCCGGACCTGCTGAGCACGTACGGGGACCAGGGGAACGCCCTGGTGGTGGAGCGGCGCGCGCAGCAGCGCGGCCTGGAGGTGCAGCGCATCGACATCCGCTCCGACCAGCCTGTGCCGACCTCGGGCGACATCTACCTGATCGGCGGTGGCGAGGACCGGCCGCAGCGGCTGGCCGCGGAGCGGCTGCGGCGGGACGGCGGGCTGAACCGCGCGGTGGACAACGGAGCGATCGTGTTCTCGGTGTGCGCCGGCTACCAGATCATCGGGCACGAGTTCATCAACGACCTCGGCAAGCGCGAGCCCGGCCTGGGGCTGCTGGACGTGACGTCGGGCCGCGGCGAGGCCGAGCGGTGCGTCGGCGACGTGCTGGCCGACATCGACGACCGGCTGGGGCTGCCGCAGCTGACGGGCTTCGAGAACCACCAGGGCGTCACGCACGTCGGGCCGAACGCCCGGCCGTTCGCCCGGGTCCGGCTGGGCAAGGGCAACGGGACCGGCGACGGCACAGAGGGCGCCTGGCAGGACACCGTCTTCGGCACCTACATGCACGGCCCGGTGCTCGCCCGGAACCCGCTGATCGCCGACCTGCTGATCAAGCTGGCGCTGGACGTCAACGCGCTGCCGCCGGTGGACGACCGGTGGTACGAGGCGCTGCGCGGCGAGCGCATCGCGGCTGCGGTCCAGCCCGCCTGAGCCGCGCTGCGGTACGGCGCCGGGGCACCCGCGGAGCGCGCGGGTGCCCCGGCGCCGTCGCGTGCGGAGGGCGGTCCTAGTCTGGTGCGGGCGGATCGGCACGAACCGGGAGCGTAGGGATGGATCACGGCGGACACGGCATGACGATGGATCTGCCGCCGATCACACTGGGACGGGCACTGGAGTTCTCCGCCGACCCCTTCTTCCTCGTGGGCTGCCTGCTCGCGCTGCTGCTGTACGGCGCGGGCGTGGTGCGGCTGCGGCGGCGCGGCGACGCGTGGCCGGTGTCCCGGACGGCCGGGTTCGTGCTGGGCGTGCTGAGCGTGGGCCTGGTGATGTGCACCGGGCTGAACGAGTACGGGATGGTTCTGTTCAGCGCCCACATGGTGCAGCACATGATCATCAGCATGCTGTCGCCGATCCTGCTGCTGCTGGGCGCTCCCGTGACGCTGGCGCTGCGGGCGCTGCCCGCCGCCGGGCGGGGGCGGCGGGGGCCGCGCGAGCTCCTGGTGACGCTGCTGCACAGCCGGTACGTGCGCGTGGTGTCGCACCCGGCGTTCACGATCCCGCTGTTCATCGCGAGTCTGTACGGCCTCTACTTCACCTCGTTGTTCGACCTGCTCATGTCGTCGCGGGCGGGACACCTGACGATGATGGTGCACTTCCTCGCGGTCGGCCTGGTGTTCTTCTGGCCGATCATGGGAGTCGACCCCGGCCCGCACCGCCCGGGCTACGTGATGCGGATGCTGGAGCTGTTCGCCGGCATGCCCTTCCACGCGTTCTTCGGCATCGCGCTGATGATGGCGAGCGAGCCGCTGATCGGCACGTACGCGGACCCGCCCGCCTCGCTGGGAGTCACCGCGCTGGAGGACCAGGAGTGGGCGGGGGGCATCGCGTGGGCCTTCAGTGAGATCCCGTCGGTGCTGGTCCTGATCGCGTTGGTGTTCCAGTGGTACTTCTCGGAGGAGCGCGCCGCGCGCGCCCGGGACCGGGCGGCGGACCGCGACGGCGACAAGGAGCTGGCCGCCTACAACGCCTATCTGGCGGCGCTGGACGCACGCGGACGGTGAAGGGCACGGGTTGCCCGGGGCCACAGGGGGTACGCGCTCGGTAGCGGTCCGGGCCGTGGCCGGTGACCATGGAGACCTGGCCGCGGCAGGGCGCTCAGGCGGACGTCTGACGGTGCCCGGCCGCCGGGAGGAGGCTGCCATGCCGGGAGCGGCGAAGGCGATGTCGGTGACCACGGTGGCGGCGCTGATCGTGGTGACCGCGTACACGGTGGGGCTGGGCGGGAGCGGCTGGCTGTGGTTCTCGTGGGTGGTGCTGGGCCTGGCGACGGCCGGGGTGATCTCGACACGGCGGAGCTGAGCCGCCCCGCCTCTCCCTTACCCGTGGGTCAGGAGTTAGGGTGCTGCGGCACCTTGACCGACGGGGGAGGCCGACGCGTGTTCTACCAGCTCTGCAAGTACGTCATCCTGGGGCCGCTGCTGCGACTGCTGTTCCGGCCCCGGATCGAAGGGCTGGAACGGGTACCCGAGGAGGGCGCGGCGATCGTCGCGGGGAATCATCTGTCCTTCTCCGACCACTTCCTGATGCCGGCGATCCTGCGACGGCGCATCACCTTCCTGGCGAAGGCGGAGTACTTCACCGGCCCGGGGCTGAAGGGGCGCCTGACCGCGGCGTTCTTCCGCAGCGTGGGGCAGATCCCGGTGGACCGCTCGGGCCGGGGTGCGGGTCAGGCGGCGGTCGAGGAGGGCGTGCGGGTGCTGGAGCGGGGCGAACTGCTCGGCATCTACCCCGAAGGCACCCGGTCGCACGACGGCCGGCTGTACAAGGGCCGGGTGGGGGTGGCGGCGATGACGCTGCGCACCGGCGTGAAGGTGGTGCCGTGCGCGATGCTCGGCACCTTCGAACTGCAGCCGCCGGGAAGGCGGTTGCCGCGGATGGGGCGTGTGACGATCCGGTTCGGCGAGCCGCTGGACTTCTCCCGGTTCGCCGGGATGGAGGGTGAGCGCACCGTGCTGCGGGCGGTCACGGACGAGATCATGCACGCCGTTCTGGAGCTGTCCGGCCAGGAGTACGTCGACCTGTACGCGCCCGAGGCCAAGGCCGCCGCGCAGGCGGCGAAGCAGGTGGGCGCGGGCGACGCGCGCGCCGAGGACGAGCAGGGCCGGTAGGTCCCGCCGGGCGGGAGGGGCGCGCCTCCGGGCCCGACGCCTCTCCTCAGCCGTCCTCCGGTCGCGGAGGGCGGCGTTTCACTTCTCGCGGCCCGGCCGCCGGTCTCCGGCGGCCGGGCCGCGGTGTTCCTCCGCCGCGCCGCGGTGTTCTGCGGCGATGCCGAAGCGGCGGCGTTCGCCGGCAGCGGACGGGGTGGGGCGGACGGCGGAGACGGTGCTGATCACCCCGTCCTGCTCCTCGGCCGGCGGCTGCTGAAGTCGTTCCAGGTCAGCGGCGGAGACGAGCGCGACCAGGGGCCTGCCGTGACGGGTCACGACGACACGTTCCCCGCCGTAGACGACGCGGTTGATCAGATCCGCGAGCTCAGCGCGGGCTTGCGTCACCGGAATCTCGTAGGCCATGCTCACCAGCATACGGACTGTACGTCCTGTATTTTCTGTACAGATTCGGGGCGCAGGTGCCCCGACGTACCCGAACTGAGGTGTCCGCGATGCGCCGACCCGTGCCGACCGCGCGCTACGTCCTTCCGGAGTTCACCGAGCGCACCACCTCGGGGACCCGAACCCTCGACCCGTACTCCAAGCTCCTCGACGAGCGGATCGTCTTCCTCGGCACCCGCATCGACGACACCAGCGCCAACGACGTGATGGCGCAGCTGCTGCATCTCGAACACGCCGCGCCGGACCGGGACATCTCGCTGTACATCAACTCCCCCGGCGGCTCGTTCACGGCCATGACGGCGGTGTACGACACGATGCGGTTCGTCGAGTGCGACATCGAGACCGTCTGCCTGGGGCAGGCCGCGTCGGCGGCGTCGGTACTGCTGGCCGCTGGGACGCGCGGCAAGCGGCTCGCGCTGCCCGGGGCGCGGGTGCTCCTGCACGAACCGGCGTTCGACGAGCCGGTGCAGGGGCAGGCCGAGGATCTGGCCATCCAGGCCCGGGAGCTGCTGCGGACCCGCGCCCTGCTGGAGGAGCTGTACGTGCGGCACACCGGCCGCAGCGCCGAAGCGGTACGGGCCGACCTGGACCGGGACACGGTACTGGACGCGGAGGGCGCCGTGGCGCACGGCCTCGTCGACCGGATCACGGTCCCCCGCAAGGGTGCGTTCGCGGCGCGCGGGCGGGGGTGAGGGCGTGCTTCCGCCGGAACTCCCGCCGCTGCCGGCACTCACCCGGGCCGAGGGGGCAGTGGTCGACTCCTACCTCGAAGTCGTCGACCTGCTGGGCCGCATCAACCCAGCCCGCGGCAGCGACACCTACGGCGCGCTGCGGGCCGCGCAGGCGTTGACCGGCCGGGCGGCCGCGCTGCTGGACGCGTTGACGCTCATGCAGCAACGCGGCGAGCGGGATCTGCACGCCGCGACGCTGGCCCGCGCGCTGCGGGAGCTGGACGGTGAGCGGCGCGCCGCTCGGGTGACGCTGCCCGCGACGGGAAACGGTGCCACGAAGGAGTGAACGGGCACCACGCGGCAACATGACGGGCATGACCACCCGCAACGAGACGCCCGCGGAACGCGCCGACCGGAACTTCCTGGAACTGCTCCAGGAGCTCCGCGTCATCCAGACCGGTGTGCAGATCCTCTTCGCGTTCCTGCTCACTCTCGCGTTCACGGCGCGCTTCCCGGAGCTGGACTCCTTCCAGCGCGGCACCTACATCGCGACGCTGCTGCTGTCCGTGCTGGCGGCGATCCTGTTCACCGCCCCGGCGGCGCTGCACCGCACGCTGTTCCGGCGGGGCGCCAAGCGGCTCATCGTGGACGTCTCCGCACGGTTCGCCGCCGCCGGGCTGTTCGCGCTGGCGCTGGCGCTGGCGGGCGCGGTGCTGCTGGTGGTGGACGTGGTGCTGGGCCGGGGTGCGGGCGTCTCGGTGGCGGTGGCGGCGCTCGCGGTGTGCGCAGGGTCGTGGGCGCTGCTTCCGCTGTGGCTGCGCCGGGGGCGGGTGCGCCGGGATCCCGACGAGCCCGACGAGACGCGCCGGCCGGGCGACGGGCCGGGCCCGGCCGGCGCGTCGGTGCGCTGAGCGGCGCCGGCGCCGCTGGTCCGGCGGCTCGCTCCCGGGGCGGTCAGCCGTGACCGGACCGGGCTCCGGGCGGGGCGGTGGAGACGATGACGTCGGCGGCGTGGTCGAGGTCGGCACCGGTGAGGTCGGCACGGGCGGTGAGGCGCAGGCGGGAGATGCCGTCGGGGACGGAGGGCGGGCGGAAGCAGCCCACGGTCAGCCCGCGGGACGCGCACTCGGCCTGCCAGCGCACCGCCGCCTGCGGCGTGGGGGCGTGCACGGAGACCACCGCGGCGTCGGGACGTGCCCCGGTCAGGCCCGCCGCGGTGAGCCGGTCGTGCAGGCCGGCGGCGGCGGCCCGTACCCGCGCGGCTCGTGCGGGCTCGGCGCGGAGCAGGCGGAGCGCGGCGAGGGCGGCGGCCGTGGCGGCGGGCGCCAGGCCGGTGTCGAAGATGAAGGTGCGGGCCGTGCTCACGAGGTGGTCGATGACGCGGGCGGGCCCCAGGACGGCGCCGCCCTGGGCGGCCAGCGACTTGGAGAGGGTGACGGTGACGACGGTGTCGGGTCCGCCGGCCAGACCGGCGGCGTGCGGGGCGCCGCGTCCGCCGTCGCCGAGCACGCCGAGGCCGTGGGCGTCGTCGACCAGGAGCGCGGCGCCGTACGCGCGGCAGGCGGCCGCGAGGGCGCCCAGGGGCGCGGCGTCGCCGTCGACGGAGAACACCGAGTCGGTCAGCGCCAGGGCCCGGCCGGGGTGCCCGTCGAGGGTCTTGCGCACCGCGTCCGGGTCGCTGTGCGGGACGACGGCGGTGCGGGCGCGGGAGAGCCGGCATCCGTCGATGAGAGAGGCGTGGTTGGCGGCGTCGGAGACCAGCAGGGTGCCGGAGTCGGTCAGGGCGGTGACGGCGGCGAGGTTGGCGGCGTAGCCGGAGGCGAGCACGAGGGCCGCTTCGAAGCCGCAGAAAGCGGCGAGTTCGGCCTCGAGTTCGGCGTGCAGCTCGGTGGAGCCGGTGACGAGGCGGGAGCCGGTGGAGCCGGCGCCCCAGCGGCGGGCGGCGGCGGCCGCCGCGTCGGTGATCTGCGGGTGACGGGCGAGGCCGAGATAGTCGTTGCCCGCGAGGTCCAGACCGGAGCGGTTCGCGGCGCGCGGCCGCAGCGTCCGGTTCAGTCCGGCGCGGTGGCGCAGGCGTTCGGCCTCCTCGAGCCAGTGGAAGGGGTCGCGGGGCCGGCCGGGCATGGCGGGGTCCTGTCCTCGTCTGCGGTCGTGGGCTTCCGACAAAGGTAGCCGCGGGCCGGACGGGCCGGGGTGTGGCGATACACACACCCGTTTCCGCCGATCTTGTGGGCTCTCTCCTTTCGCGGCGCGCCCGGCGTAGGCGAGTATCAGCGCCATGGACCTGCTGAACACTCTGGTGGACAAGGGGCTGCGGCGCGAGCTGCCGACGCGCGACGAGGCGCTGGCAGTGCTGGCGACGGCGGACGACGAACTCCTCGACGTGGTGGCCGCGGCCGGGAAGGTACGCCGCCACTGGTTCGGACGGCGGGTCAAACTCAACTACCTGATCAACCTGAAGTCCGGGCTGTGCCCGGAGGACTGCTCGTACTGCTCGCAGCGCCTGGGTTCGAAGGCGGAGATCCTCAAGTACACGTGGCTGAAGCCGGACGAGGCCGCGCAGGCCGCCACCGCCGGGGTGACGGGCGGCGCCAAGCGGGTGTGCCTGGTGGCCAGCGGGCGGGGCCCCACCGACCGGGACGTGGACCGTGTGTCGGAGACGATCGCGGCGATCAAGGGCGAGCACGGGGACGTGGAGGTGTGCGCGTGCCTCGGACTGCTCTCCGACGGGCAGGCCGGTCGCCTCAAGGACGCCGGAGCGGACGCCTACAACCACAACCTCAACACCTCCGAGTCGACGTACAAGGACATCTGCACCACCCACGACTACGCCGACCGGGTGGAGACGGTGCAGCAGGCCCAGCAGGCAGGGCTGTCGGCGTGTTCCGGGCTGATCGCCGGCATGGGCGAGTCCGACGAGGACCTGGTCGACGTGGTGTTCGGGCTGCGCGGGATGGACCCGGACTCGGTGCCGGTCAACTTCCTCATCCCGTTCGAGGGCACGCCGCTCGCCGGCGAGTGGAACCTGACGCCGCAGCGCTGCCTGCGCATCCTGGCGATGGTGCGCTTCGTGTGCCCGGACGCCGAGGTCCGGCTGGCGGGGGGCCGCGAGGTACAGCTGCGGTCGATGCAGCCGCTCGCGCTGCACCTGGCGAACTCCATCTTCCTCGGCGACTATCTCACCAGCGAGGGGCAGGCGGGCAAGGCGGACCTGGAGATGATCGCCGACGCCGGCTTCGAGGTGGAGGGCGCGGACACCACCACCCTGCCCGAGCATCGGACCGACGGCCTGGTGTCCGTGCGGCGGCGCGGCGCCGGCACCGAACTGCCGCCCAATGCCTGAGTCGTTCACCGGAAGGGGCGACCCCGTCGGCGAAGGCGGGCTCACGGCGTCCGAACTGCTGGCGCTGGACCGGCGGCACGTGTGGCACCCGTACGGGCCGATGCCCGGACGGGAGGAGCCGCTGCTGGTGGAGTCCGCGGCGGGCGTGCGGCTCCGGCTGGCCGAGCCGGTGGAGGGCCGCCGTGAGCTGGTGGACGGCATGTCGTCGTGGTGGTCGGCCATCCACGGCTACAACCACCCGGTGCTCAACGCCGCCGCGACCGAGCAGCTGGGGCGGATGAGCCACGTGATGTTCGGCGGGCTGACGCACGAGCCCGCGGTGCGGCTGAGCCGGCGGCTGGTCGACATCACCCCCGAAGGGCTGGAGCACGTCTTCCTCGCCGACTCCGGTTCGGTGTCGGTGGAGGTCGCGCTCAAGATGTGTCTGCAGTACCAACGGTCCCGGGGCCGGCCGCGCCGGCAGCGGCTGCTGACCTGGCGTGGCGGCTACCACGGCGACACGTGGAACCCGATGTCGGTGTGCGATCCGGACGGCGGCATGCACGGCCTGTGGGCCGGGGTGCTGCCCCGTCAGGTGTTCGCGGACGCGCCGCCGTCCGGCTTCGACGCGGCGGTGGACCCGGTGTACGCCGCGCACCTGCGGGAGCTGGTGGCGCGGCACGCGGACGAACTGGCCGCGGTGATCGTGGAACCGGTGGTGCAGGGCGCGGGCGGCATGCGCTTCCACTCCCCCGCCTATCTGCGGGTGCTGCGGGAGGCGTGCGACGAGCACGACGTGCTGCTGGTGCTGGACGAGATCGCCACCGGTTTCGGCCGCACGGGCGCGCTGTTCGCGTGCGGGCACGCCGGGATCGCGCCGGACGTGCTGTGTCTGGGCAAGGCCCTGACGGGCGGCTACCTGACGATGGCGGCGACGCTGTGCACGTCGCGGGTGGCCGAGGGGATCTCGCGGGGCGAGGTGCCGGTGCTCGCGCACGGACCGACGTTCATGGGGAATCCGCTGGCGGCGGCGGTCGCCGACGCTTCGCTGGGGCTGTTGCTCGGGCAGGACTGGGCGGCGGAGGTCGCACGCGTGGAGTCGGGGCTGCGTGCCGGTCTGGAGCCGGTACGGGCGCTGCCCGGGGTGCGGGACGTGCGGGTGCTCGGTGCCGTCGGGGTGGTGCAGCTGGACGGCCCGGTGGACACCGCCGCGGCCGGGCGGGCGGCCGTACGCGAGGGCGTGTGGCTGCGCCCGTTCCGCGACACGGTGTACACGATGCCGCCCTACGTGACCGGCGACGAGGACGTGGCACGCATCTGTGCCGGCGTACGGGCTGCCGTGGCCGCCTCGGTGGAGGCCACGGCGGCAACGGGGACGGCGGCGCGATGACGGTCCTGGTCGTCACCGGTACGGGCACCGGGGTGGGCAAGACGGTGGCCACCGCGGCGCTCGCCGCCGCCGCGGTGCGGGCGGGGCGTTCGACGGCGGTGGTCAAGCCGGCACAGACGGGCGTCGCACCCGGTGAGGCCGGTGACGTGGCGGAGGTCGTACGGCTGGCCGGGGACGCGGTGGAGACCGCGGAGCTGGCCCGCTATCCCGAGCCGCTGGCTCCGGCGACGGCCGCGCGCCGGGCCGGGATGGCCACGCTGCCGCCGGCGCGGGTCGCCGCGGCGGTGCGGGAGCTGGCCGGGCGGCACGATCTGGTGCTCGTCGAGGGCGCCGGCGGGCTGCTGGTGCGGTTCGACGAGGAGGGCACCACGCTCGCCGACACGGCGCGGCTGCTCTCGGCGCCGGTGGTGGTGGTCGCCAACGCGGCACTGGGAACCCTGAACGCGACGGCGCTCACCGCGGAGGCGCTGCGGGCGCGCGGGCTCGACTGCGCGGGTGTGGTGGTCGGCGCGTGGCCGGCCGCGCCGGGGCTGGACCACCGGTGCAACCTGGAGGATCTTCCGGTGGTCGCGGGCGCGCCGCTGGCCGGGCTGCTGCCCCAGGGCGCGGGCGGCATGGCGCCGGAGGCGTTCCGGGCCTCGGCTGCGGGCTGGCTGGCGCCGTCGCTGGGCGGTACGTGGGACGGCGGGCCGTGCGCGCAGACGACCGGGGCGACCGCAGCGGGCGGCTGACGGTGCCGTGGCCGGTGGCCGGTCCGGCGTTCCGCGGGCGGCCCGGCCGCCCGGCCGGGTGGGGCTGCCGTACGTGCGGCGGTCAGTCGCTCCACGTGCGGAGCTCGTCGGCGATGGCGTGGACGTCCGCGGAGCCGTCCTTCACCAGCCGGGCCAGGTCCCGGATGCGTTCGGGCGAGATGACGACCCGCATGCCGCTGGCCACCAGGTAGGCGTACGCGACGGCGGAGGCGAACAGCGCGTTGGTGCGTTCCAGCGCCGGGATGTGCAGCAGCAGCTGGAGCAGTGCGGCGGCACGGTCGTGCGGCTCGGGGTAGACGGGGCGGTCGAATATCGTCGCCTCGTGGCGGCTGACGGCGGCGACGAGCGCGCCGTAGTCGGTGACACGGGGGTCGCCGGGGGCCTTCTCCTCAGCGATCATGAGCAGCCAGGCCAGGTCGATGCGGACGGTCACGCGGCGTCGCGGCCCTCGCTCTCCGGGGTGCCGAACTCCTCGGCGAAGACGGACTCGTAGCTCTTCATGAAATCGGCGGCGGCCTCCACGAAGGTGTGCCCCACCTCGCCGGCGTCGCGCTGCACCAGCTCTTCGATGTAGCGGTTCATGCTCATGCCCCTCTGCAGCGCGCGCTCGCGCGCCGTCTCCGCCGTCGCCTCGTCCACCCGGACGTTCAGCTGGGTCTTGGCCACGCTCCCACGCTAGCGCGTCCGTGCTAGCACGGCAAGCGGTGGCGGCCGCGGAAGCGGAGCCGGGACGGTGCGGGCGCGTGACCAGGGGTGCTCCGTGCGGGCTGCTTTGCGGACGCTTTACGATGGGTGGCTCACCGGACAGTCGTCCGGGGTGTCAGATCGACCGGAAGGTGTGAGCGTCCGCCCATGGGCGAGCCTCCCAGTACCGACTCCGGCGGCCGTCACGGCCGCCACACGTGCCCCGCCGGCGTGCCCGATCCCGGGTTGGGGGTGGCGGCACGATGACCGAAGTACTCCTGCTTCTGGTGGCGCTCCTTCTCGCCGTGGCCTGCGGCGCCTTCGTGGCGGCCGAGTTCTCGCTGACCACCGTCGAACGCGCGGAGCTGGAGAACGCGGTGGACCGCGGCGAACGCGGCGCGCGGAGCGCGATGAGCGCGGTCACCTCCCTCACGTTCCAGCTCTCCGGCGCGCAGCTCGGCATCACCGTGACCAACCTGGTGGTCGGCATGCTCGCCGAGCCGTCCATCGGCGCGCTGCTGTCCGGCCCGCTCGGTGACCTGGGGGTTCCCGAGTCGGCGTCGTCGTCCGTGGCGCTGGTCATCGGTACCGCGCTGTCCACGCTGGTCATGATGGTGATCGGCGAGCTGGTGCCGAAGAACTGGGCGATCTCCCGCCCGCTGCCGGTGGCGAAGGCGGTCGCCACGCCGCAGCGGCTGTTCTCGGCCGCCTTCCGGCCGCTGATCCGGCATCTGAACAACACCGCGAACCGCGTGGTGGTCCGGATGGGCCTGGAGCCCACCGAGGAGCTGGCGTCCGCGCGGTCCCCGCAGGAGCTGGTGGCGCTGGCCCGGCACTCCGCGAAGGAGGGGGCGCTGGAGGCCGACACGGCGGACCTGTTCGTGCGCACCCTGCATCTGGCGGAGCTCACCGCGGAGAACGTGATGACGCCGCGTGTGCAGGTCACCGCGCTGGAGGTACAGGCCACCGCGGAGGACGTCGCCAACGCGACCCGGGCGACCGGCCTGTCCCGCTTCCCCGTCTTCCGCGGCAACCTGGACACCGTCGTGGGGATCGTGCGGATCAAGGACGTGCTGGCCGTCCCGGCGGAGGAGCGGCCGCGACTGCCGGTGACGGAGCTGCTGCGGGAGCCGCTGCTGGTCCCGGAGTCGCTGACCGTCGACCGCCTGCTGGACCGGATGCCGGGCGGTGACCGGTCGATCGCGGTCGTCATCGACGAGTACGGCGGCACCGCCGGAGTGGTGACGCTGGAGGACATCGTCGAGGAGGTCGTCGGCGAGGTGCGGGACGAGCACGACCCGCACGAGGCGCCCGACCTCGCACCCGCCGGGCAGGACGCGGACGGCCGCAGGCTGTTCGACGCCGACGGCGCGGCACGCACCGACCAGCTGGCGCAGATCGGCCTGCGGGCGCCGGAGGGGCCCTACGAGACGCTGGCCGGCCTGGTCGCCACGGAACTGGGGCGGATCCCGTCCGAGGGCGACGTGCTGGAGGTCGCCGGATGGCGGCTGGAGGTGCGGGACGCCTCCGGGCGGCGCGCTGCGGGCGTGCGGCTCACGGGGCCGCTGCCGCAGGCGGAGAACGACGAGGACGAGGGGGCCTGGCGATGACCGCGCTGCAGTTGTTCATCGGCCTGCTGACGCTGGTGGCCAACGCCTTCTTCGTCGGCGGCGAGTTCGCCATGGTCTCGGTGCGCCGCAGCCAGATCGAACCGCGTGCGCAGGAGGGCGACCGCCGGGCGCGGAGCGTGATGTGGGGCCTGGAGCACGTGTCGCAGATCCTGGCCGCCGCGCAGCTGGGCATCACGCTGTCCACGCTGGTCCTCGGCGTCGTCGCGGAGCCGGCGATCGCCCACCTGCTGGAGCCGCTGTTCCACGCTGTGTCGATGCCGGAGGGCCTGATCCATCCGATCGCGTTCGCGATCGCCCTGTCCGCGGCGACCTACCTGCACATGCTGGTCGGCGAGATGGTGCCGAAGAACATCGCGCTGGCCGCGCCGTACCGCTCGGCCATGGTCCTGGGGCCGCCGATGGTGGCGCTGACCCGGGCGCTGCGTCCGGTGATCTTCACGGTGAACGCGTTCGCGAACACGCTGCTGAAGCTGATCCGGGTGGAGCCCAAGGACGAGGTCGAGTCGACGTTCTCGGACGACGAACTGGCCCGCATGGTCGCGGACTCCAGCGAAGCGGGACTGCTGGACGACCGTTCCACGGAGCGGCTGCGGGACGCGCTGGAACTGGGCCGCCGCCCCGTCTCCGACGTGGCGCGGCCGCTGGAGCGGGTGGTGTCGGCGCCGCTGGGTGTGACGCCGGAGGAACTGGAACGGCTGTCGTCCGACTCCGGTTACTCCCGCTTCCCGGTCGTCGATGCGAGGGGGCGGGCGATGGGCTACCTGCACGTCAAGGACGCCCTGGACGCGGTGCCGCGCGACGAGGCGTTTCCGCGGAGCGCCCTGCGCCCGATCGCGCTGGTGCGCGGGGCGATGCCCCTGGACGACGTGCTGGGCGCGATGCGCGGCAGCCGTACGCACCTGGCGGCGGTGATCGGCGCCGAGGGGAAGGCGGCGGGTCTGGTCACCATGGAGGACGTGCTGCGGGAGCTGGTGGGCAAGCTTCCCGGCGGGTGGACCCTGTGAGCCGGGTGGCCGGGCGGGGCGCACCGGTGATCTGCTTGACCGGGGCAACCAGTATTCTGGGGCGGCCATGGACAACGCCGCCGCGCCCCCGATCACCAGCTTCGTCGCCCTGGGCGACTCCTTCACCGAAGGCATGTCGGACCTGCTGCCGGACGGCAGTTACCGGGGCTGGGCGGACCTGCTGGCCACCCGGCTCGCCGCGCGGTCCGGCGGCTTCCGGTACGCCAACCTCGCGGTGCGGGGCAAGCTGATCCGTCAGATCGCCGACGATCAGGTGGCGGTCGCGGCCGCGCTGCGCCCGGACCTGGCGACGCTGGTCGGCGGGCTGAACGACGTGCTGCGGCCACGCTGCGACATGGGCCGGGTGTGCGGCGTGCTGGAGGAGTCGGTGGAACGGCTCGCGCCGTACTGCGGCCGGCTGGTGCTGATGCGCAGCCCCGGGCGCCGCGGGCCGGGGCTGGAGCGCTGCCGGCCCCGGATGGAGCAGCTGTTCTCCTTCGTCGACGCTCTCGCCGGCCGGCACGGCGCGACGGTGGTCGACCTGTACTCCGCCCCGTCGCTGACCGACCCGCGGCTGTGGGCGGACGACCGTCTGCATCTGACGGACGAGGGGCACCGCAGGGTCGCCGAGGCGGTGTGGCAGGCGGTCGGGCTGCCCGCCGAGTCCGACTGGGAGACGCCGCTGCCGGAGTCCGCGCCGCCCGGCTGGCTGCTGCGGCGGCGCGCGGACCTGCGGTTCACGCGCGAGCATCTGGTGCCGTGGGTGGGCCGTCGGCTCACCGGGCGTTCCTCCGGCGACGGACGGGCGCCCAAGCGCCCGGACCTCACCCCGCTGGCCTGCGAGGACACCCCGTAGAATCCGCGGTGTGAGTGACAAGCCCCGCATCCCGAACGTCCTGGCCGGCCGCTACGCCTCGACGGAGCTGGCCGTCCTGTGGTCCCCCGAGTACAAGGTCACGCTGGAGCGGCGGCTGTGGCTCGCCGTGCTCCGCGCCCAGCGGGACCTGGGTGTGGAGGTCCCGGACGGGGCCGTCGAGGACTACGAGCGGGTGCTGGAGCAGGTGGACCTGGAGTCCGTCGCCGCGCGGGAACGCGTCACCCGGCACGACGTGAAGGCCCGCATCGAGGAGTTCAACGCGCTCGCCGGGCACGAGCAGGTCCACAAGGGCATGACGTCCCGGGACCTGACGGAGAACGTCGAGCAGCTGCAGGTGCGGCTGTCGCTGGAGCACGTGCGGGACCGCACGGTGGCGCTGCTGGCGCGGCTGGGCAGGCTGGCGGGCGAGCACGCGGAGCTGGTGATGGCCGGCCGCTCGCACAACGTGGCCGCGCAGGCGACGACGCTGGGCAAGAGGTTCGCGACCGCGGCGGACGAGCTGCTGGCCGCCTACGAGCGGCTGGAGGACCTGCTCGGCCGGTACCCGCTGCGGGGAGTGAAGGGCCCGGTGGGCACCGCGCAGGACATGCTGGACCTGCTGGGCGGCGACGCGGGGAAGCTGGCCGAGCTGGAGCGTCGCGTCGCCGGGCACCTCGGTTTCGCGCGCGCCTTCACCTCCGTCGGGCAGGTCTACCCGCGGTCGCTGGACTACGACGTGGTGACGGCCCTGGTGCAGCTCGCGGCGGCGCCGTCGTCGCTGGCGAAGACGATCCGGCTGATGGCAGGCCAGGAGCTGGTCACCGAGGGCTTCAAGAAGGGCCAGGTCGGCTCGTCGGCGATGCCGCACAAGATGAACACGCGTTCCTGCGAGCGGGTCAACGGCCTCGCGGTGATCCTGCGCGGGTACGCGTCGATGGCCGGCGAGCTGGCGGGCGACCAGTGGAACGAGGGCGACGTGTCGTGCTCCGTGGTGCGCCGGGTCGCGCTGCCGGACGCCTTCTTCGCGTTCGACGGGCTGCTGGAGACCTTCCTGACGGTGCTGGACGAGTTCGGCGCCTTCCCGGCCGTGGTCGCCCGCGAACTGGACCGCTATCTGCCCTTCCTGGCGACGACGAAGGTGCTGATGGGCGCCGTGCGGGCCGGTGTGGGACGGGAGACCGCGCACGAGGCGATCAAGGAGCACGCGGTCGCCTCGGCGCTGGCCATGCGTCAGGGCGCGGAGCGCAACGAGCTGCTGGACCGGCTCGCCGCCGACGACCGCATCCCGCTGGACCGCACGGCGCTGGACGCGCTGATGGCCGACCGGCTGTCGTTCACCGGCGCGGCGGGCGAGCAGACGGCCGCCGTGGCGGCGAGGATCGAGGAGATCGTCAAGCGCCATCCGGAGGCGGCCGGGTACACACCGGGGTCGATCCTCTGAGCAGCCCGCCCCCGCCGCCGTTCCGCCCCTCCCCCGCCGACCTGGAGGCCGCGCGCGACCGCCTGGTGCCGGACGTGGTCGCGGAGGGCTTGCGGGTGCTGTTCTGCGGCATCAACCCCGGGCTCTGGTCGGCGGCGACCGGCCACCACTTCGCGCGGCCGGGCAACCGGTTCTGGCCGGTTCTGCATCGTTCCGGCTTCACGCCGCGGCAGTTGGCGCCGCACGAGGAGCGCGAGCTGCTGGAGCACGGCCTGGGCATCACCAACGTGGTCGCCCGGGCCAGTGCTCGCGCGGACGAGCTTTCCCGCGAGGAGTACGAGACCGGCGGGCGCGCGCTGGAACGCAGGGTCGCGCGGTGGCGTCCGGCGTGGCTGGCGGTGGTGGGGGTGACCGCGTACCGGGCGGCGTTCGGCGAACGGCAGGCCGGCGTGGGCCCGCAGGAACGGACCATGGGCGGCACGCGCATCTGGGTACTGCCCAACCCCAGCGGCCTCAACGCGCACTGGCAACCGGCCGCGATGGCGGAGGAGTTCGGGCGGCTGCGTGCCGCCTCGGAGGCGGACCTGACGGACGGCTGAGCCGCGCGCGGCGTGCTGCGTCAGCCGCTGTCGGTCGGTGTCAGTCGGTGTCGCCGACCGCAGCGACCAGGTGGAGGGGCAGGTTGTCGCCCTGCCGGCCCACGCCGACACCCAGCCAGCGGTCGCCGACCTGCCAGCGGCGCAGGACGCGGACGAAGGCACAGAGGGTGCGCCGGGGTTCGGGGACCGGCTCCCCCGAGGCCAGCCGCACCAGGTCGTCGGTGAGGTCGAGCACCTCGGGCTCGCCCCAGCGGCGGGTGAGCAGCTCCACCAGCGCCTCGCAGTCGGTGCCGAAGGCCTCCTCCGCCTCCAGGCCGGCGCTCGGGTCGTCCTCGGACGGGTCCGCGCCGACGGCGAGGTCCGCGGTGCGCGGTCCGGGCACCTTCAGGAGGCGCTCGACGGCGGCGGCGTGGTCGGCGAGGATCATGGGGCCAGTAAACCGTCCTCCGGGAGCGGTTGACGACGGTTCAGGCACGGGCATTCCGCGACGCCGGAACGCGAGCCGCCGGGATGCCGCCCCGGGGCCCGGCCGCAGGGAGGTCCGCGCCGCCCGCCACGGGTCCGTTTCGTGAGGGCGGCGCTGCTCGCAGGGCCGCGGCGGAGCGGATACGATCCGCTGCACGCGCACGACCAGGGAGGCGACGTGGGGAGGCTCACCGGCGGCGACCCGTCGCTGCTGCGTCGTATCAACTCCGCCGTCGTGCTGCGGGCCCTGCGCGGGACGGACGAACCGCCGACGCTGACGCTGACCGACCTCGCCCACGCGACGGGTCTGTCGCGCCCCACCGTCGAAGGTGTGGTGGAGGGCCTGGCGGACGCCGGACTGGTCGCCGAGGACACCCAGGGCGGCGGCGACGCCCGCCGCGGACGGCCCGCACGCCGGTTCCGGTTCTGCTCCGAGGCGGGGCACCTGCTGGGCGTGGAGATCGGACCGCACCGCGTCGCCGCGGTGCTGGCGGACCTGACGGGGCGCACCACCTCGACGATGGCACGGCCGGTCGCGGAGGACGCGGAGGCCGGCCGGCGGCTGGAGCACGTCCGCACGCTCGTCGCGGATCTGCTGCGCCGGGCGGGGGTGGCCCGCACCTCGCTGCGCGCGGTCGGCGTGGGAAGCCCCGGCATCGTGGAGGCGGACGGCCGGGTACGGCTGGGCACGGCGCTCCCGGGATGGACCGGCCTCCCCCTGGGCGACCGGCTGCGGCGGTCCTTCCGTTGCCCGGTGCTGGTGGAGAACGACGCGAACGCGGCGGCGCTCGCCGAGCACTGGAAAGGCGCGGCCGCCGGCTCCGACGACGTGGTGTTCGTCCTGGCGGGTCTGAGCCCCGGCGCCGGGTCGCTGATCGGCGGCCGGCTGCACCGGGGGTTCGGCGGGGCGGCGGGAGAGATCGGGGCGCTGCACCTGCTGGGCAGGGAGGCCACCCCGGAGCGTTTGCTGTCCACGACGGGCGAGCCGCTGCACCCGCTGGACGAGGAGGCGGTGGCCCGGGTCTTCGAGCTCGCCCGGGAGGGCGACCTCCGGGCGACGGAGGCGGTCGGGAGGTTCATCCGGCGGCTGGTGCACGACGTGG
Source organism: Streptomyces hazeniae (assembly GCF_031845485.1). Classification (NCBI taxonomy): domain Bacteria; kingdom Bacillati; phylum Actinomycetota; class Actinomycetes; order Kitasatosporales; family Streptomycetaceae; genus Streptomyces; species Streptomyces hazeniae. The sequence continues at coordinate 95,920 of NZ_JAVREQ010000022.1, read as the reverse complement.
CGGCGCTGGTCCTGGCCCTGGACCCCGAGCTGGTGGTCGTGGGCGGCTGGGCCTCCGGGCTGGACGGGGTGCTGGACCCGTTGCGTCACGAGCTGGAGCGGTACTGCCTGCGGCCGCCCCGGGTGGCGCTGTCGGAGCTGGGTGAGGCGGCGGTCGCGACCGGCGCGCTGCGGCTGGCGGTGGACCATCTGGAGGAGCGGCTGTTCGCGGTCGAGGGCACGACGGTCGGCGGCTGAGAGGGAACGCGAGCGCGACTCGCCGCTCGGCGGCGGCGAGGTCGCCGTTCCCGCAGGGCCCCGCGCCTCGCAGGGTCCGGTCAGCCTGCCAGGGGCAGCGGGCCCGTCTCGGCGAAGGTGAGCCGGCAGGTGTCGGCGCGGTAGGTGGCCACGGCGACGGCGGCGGTGCGGCCGGCGGAGAAGTAGCGGGTGGTGACGACGAGGACGGGCGCGCCGGGCAGCCGGTCGAGCTGACGGGCGTCCTCCGCACGGGCGGAGCCCAGCTCGACCGCGCGGTCCTGGCCCTCCAGCGCGTTGGCGTGGAGCAGCCGCAGCAGTGTGTGAGCGGCGTCGGCGTCGCCGTGGGTGAGGTCGGGCGCGCCCGGCAGCGAGGCGGCGGGGAGGTAGAGGAGCTCGGTGGCGACCGGTTGTCCGTGGCTGATGCGGGTGCGGCGGACCGCGTGCACCGGCGTGCCGGGAGTGGTGGCCAGCAGCCGGGCCACGGGAGCGGGCGGCGCGGCCGGCTCGACGCCGTCGGTCTGCCACGCCTCGCCGGGCAGGCCCGGCCAGCGGTGGGGCTCGGGACCGACGTCGACGCCGACGCGCGGGGGCGCCACGGTGGTGCCGACGCCTCGGCGGCGCTGAAGCCGTCCTTCGAGTTCGAGCTGTTCGAGGGCCTGCCGGAGGGTGGCGCGGGCGACCCCGAACCGGGCGGCCAGTTCGCGTTCGTTGGGCAGGATCTCGCCGACGGAGAACTCGGAGTCGAGCGCGTCGGTCAGGACGGTCTTCAGGTGCCAGTACTTCGGCTCCGGAACCTGTTCGAGCTGTGTCGTCCCCACCCTTGCCTCCGCATGTCGCCGCGCGGGGGCGGCAGTCGGGTTCTTTACGCGTGGTCCTTTATGAAAGGTTGTTGCGTAAGCCCGACCATAGGACGGCGCGGTGCGCTGGTCAAGACCAATCGACGGCGAGCGGTCGCGCTCGGTGTTGTCCACGGTCCGGCGCCGGTGAGATGCTCGATCATCGATCGGGTGCCGATCGGGTGTCGGTGAAGAAGGCGGGGTGACGGGAGTGACGCGGGCGGAGGGCGCCACCCGGCCGGTGACGGTGGTCACCGGGGGCGGGCGGGGCATCGGTGCGGCGACCGCGCTGCGGCTGTCGCGGGCCGGGCACGACGTGGGCATCGGCTACGAACGGGACGCTGAGGCGGCGCAGCGGACCGCCGCAGCGGTGCGGGACGCGGGCGGGCGAGCGGTGACCTTCCGTCTGGACGTCAGCGACGAGGACCAGGTGGACGCGTTGTTCACCGAGGTGCGCGAGCGCCTGGGCCCGGTGACGGGAGCGGTGTGCAACGCGGGCGTCACCGGACCTCTGGGCCGCTTCACCGAGACCCCGGCGTCCGTGATGCGCCGCGTGACCGAGGTGAACGTCCTGGGCACGCTGCTGTGTGCGCGTCGCGCGCTGCTCGAGATGTCGACCGCGCACGGCGGGGCGGGCGGCGCGATCGTCGCCGTCTCCTCGTGCGCGGCGACGCTGGGCAGTCCGGGCGAGTACGTGCACTACGCGGCGACGAAGGCGGCTGTGGACGCGATGACGGTGGGGCTGGCGAAGGAGTACGGGCCGGAAGGCGTGCGGGTGAACTCGGTGCAGCCCGGGTCGGTCCTCACCGACATGCACGCGGCGATGGGCGACCCGGACCGCGCGTGGCGGAAGGCCGAGGTCACGCCGCTGCGGCGGCCGGGCGAGCCGCGCGAGGTCGCGGACGCGATCGCCTGGCTGCTGTCGGACGAGGCGTCGTTCACCTCCGGCGCAGTGCTGCGGGTGTCCGGCGGGCTGTGAGACCCCGCACCGAGGACGGCTGCGGGGTCACGGGGCCAGGTGGGCGACCTTGTCCGGGTTGGCCATCAGGTACAGGGTGCGGATGCGGCCGTCGGCGACGTCCACCGACATGACGGTGTGCGGGCGCCCGCCGCTGGTGACCAGGACCGCGGGGGCGCCGTTGAGCTCGAGGAAGGTCCACCGCACGTCAGGGATCTCGTTGGGGCCGATGGCCGCGAGGAAGCGGGCGACCTTGCGGGCCGACTCGATGACGCGGCGCGGCGCCTTGGCCTTGCCGCCGGCGTCGCCGACCAGCCGGGCGTCGGGCGCGAGGACGGCCAGCAGCCCTTCGAGGTCGCCGGCGGTCGCGGCGGCCAGGAAGCGTTCGGTCAGGTCGCGTTGCTGCGCCGGGTCGACCTCGAATCGCGGCCGGCGCTCGGCGACGTGCCGGCGTGCCCGTCCGGCCAGCTGCCGCACCGCCGGTTCGGCGCGCTCCAGGACGGCGGCGATCTCGGTGTACGGGTAGCCGAAGGCCTCGCGGAGCACGAATACGGCGCGTTCCAGCGGGGAGAGCGACTCCAGCACCACCAGGAGGGCGAGGGAGACCGACTCGGCCAGCACCACCCGGTCGGCGCCGTCGGGCACCGGGGCGGCGGCGAGGTCGGTGGGGAACGGCTCGGGCAGCCAGGGGCCGACGTACGTCTCCTTGCGCGCCTGGACCTGGCGGAGCCGGTCGATGGCGAGGCGGGTGGTGGTCCTGACCAGGTAGCCGCGGGCGTCGCGTACGGCGGTGGTGTCGGCGGCGGACCAGCGCAGCCAGGCCTCCTGGACGACGTCCTCGGCGTCCGCGACGCGGCCCAGCATGCGGTAGGCGACGGCGAGGAGCACGTCGCGGTGCTGCTGGAATTCCCGGGCGGGGGCGGTGGTGGAGTTCTCGGCTGCCACGGCTTCATGATGGCATCCGGGCGGGCGACGGCGTCGCCGGGTGGGCGGCTCGCGGCGGGTTTCACCCTTCCCTCCTCCACCCCTTGCTGACATGGTGTCCAGGACCGTCTCTCGACAACTCCGACCAGCGCGCAGGGAGTCCGCCGTGACCGTCGCCCCCGTCCACGCAGCCGTGCCCGTCTCCGCCACCTCCGTGCGGGTGCGTCCGTCCGGCGGGCCGGACTTCGAGGTGGTCCACGAACGGCGGGGCAGCGGTGCACCCGTGCTGCTTCTGCACGGCATCGGGCACCACTGGCAGGCCTGGGAACCGGTGCTCTCCGCACTGGCCGCCTCGCACGAGGTGGTGGCCGTGGACCTGCCGGGCTTCGGCGCCTCGCCCGCACTGCCTCCGCCGTACGACTACGACCTGGGCACGGTGGTGCCGCTGCTGGCCCGCACGCTGGAGGCGCTGGGCATCGAGCGGCCGCACGTGGTGGGCAACTCCCTCGGCGGCCTCCTGGCGCTGGAGCTCGGGCTGCACGGGCACGCCCGCTCGGTCACGGCCCTCTCCCCCGCCGGGTTCTGGACCGAGCCGGAGCGTCGGTACGCGTTCGGGGTTCTGCGCGGCATGCGGGCGGGCGCCTCGGCACTTCCGGACGGCGCGCTGCGCGGGCTGGCCCGCACCGCGGCCGGGCGTGCGGCACTGACCAGCACCATCTACGCCCGGCCGGGGCGGCGTTCTCCGGAAGCGGTGGTGGCCGAGACGCGGGCGTTGCGGGACGCAGCCGGCTTCGCCCCGACCCTGGCCGCGGGGCGGCGCGACGACGTCCGCTTCACCCGCGACCTCACGGACGTCCCGGTGACCCTCGCCTGGGGCGACCGGGACCGGCTGCTGCCGCCCCGTCAGGGGGTACGCGCCAAGCAGACGATCCCCGGAGCCCGGCTGGTCCGGCTGAACGGCTGCGGGCACGTGCCGATGAACGACGACCCCGCGAGGGTGACGCGGGTCGTCCTGGACACGGTGGCGCGCGCCACGGCGTGAACGCCGCGGCACCGGCCGGGAGCCGGGCGCCGGGGGGCGGCGCGCCGTTCGGGGGCCGGGCTCCGCACGGACGCGCGGCCCGCGCCATACTGGCGCCGTGGATGGGGACTTCACTTACGCTGACGTGGGGGCGACCGCGACGGACCGGCAGCCGGAGGGCTTCTCCCGGCTGTGGGTGCGGACGCGGATCGGTGAGGGCGACGCCGACTTCCGGAGGGCCGCGGGCGCGGTCTCCGGGTGGCGGATGCACCGGGCGATGGGAGTGCGCATCGACGCCGACGCCGAGTCGGCCGTCGAGGGCGCGCGGGTCCGCGTGGGGCTGGGCATCGGACCGTTGCGGCTGCACGCGCCGTGCCGGGTGGTGTGGACGCTCGACGAACGGCGGCGCGCGGGCTGGGCGTACGGCACGCTGGCCGGGCACCCGCAGTGCGGGGAGGAGGCGTTCGTCGTCACCCGCGACGGCTCGGGCACGGTGTGGCTGACGGTGCTGGCGTTCAGCCGGCCCGCGGCGTGGTGGACGCGCGCCGCGGGCGGGCTGGTGCCGGTGTTCCAGCGCCGGTACGCCGACCGGTGCGGGACCGTGCTGCGGCGACTGGTGCGGGAGGGCGGACGTGCCGGGGGCTGAGCGGGCTGCCCGAAACGTCCCGCCCGAGCGGCGAGGCGCCCGACCGGCCCCGGGCGGGGCGGAGTTCACCCCGTCGTCACGCCACGGTGAGGTCGCGGCAACACGGCCGGGCGACCGTGGCCGGGTGGACGAGACGACGACTGCGGGCAACCGCCCCGGCAGCCGGCGGCGCGGACGGTCCGCCGGGCACGCCCCGCGGGACGTGCTGCTGCCGCGCGGCGGCGGCACGCTCACGGTGCGGCTGGTGGACGTCCGCGACGCGGACGCCGTGACGGCACTGCACGCTCTGTGCTCCGACGCCGTGCTGCGGGCCCGCTACCGGACACCGGGCGCGGCGACCGGCGCGCGGCTGCGCGGGGAGGCCGACGTGCTGCTGTCGCACCTGCTGGCTCCGCACATGGGGCACACCCTGGGCGCGTTCCGGTCCGACGGCACAGTCGTCGGCCTGGGGCACCTGCTGTGGGACGGCGCGGACGAGGCGGAGACCGCCCTCCTCGTGGCGGACTCCTGGCAGCGGCGGGGCGTCGGGGCCGGGCTGCTGCGGCGGCTGGTGAGCACGGCCGGTCAGCGCGGGCTCGGCCGGGTCTACACCGTCGCGACGCGACCGGCCACCGGCGCGGCGGCGGTGCTGCGCACGCTGGGGCTGCCGCTGGAGTTCCGACACGAGGAGGACGCCGTCGTCGTCACGGCATCGCGGGTTCCGGCACCGCGTGGGCCGGCACGGCCGGCCGGTCCGCCGGGGCCGGGACGGCACTGCCGGCTCCGCTGAGCGCCGCGTCGAGGTCGCGCCACAGGTCCTCGACGTCCTCCAGTCCGACCGACATGCGCAGCAGCTTCTCGTCGATCCCGCCGCTGCGCCGGTCGTCCTCGGGCACGATGCGGTGGCTGATCGAGCCGGGGTGCTGGATGAGCGTGTCGACGCTGCCGAGGCTGACCGCGGGGGTGATGAGCCGCACGCCGGAGATGACCTCGTGCGGGTCGCCGGCCACCTCGAAGGCGACCATGGCGCCGCCGATCCTCGGGTAGTGGACGCGGGTCACGCGGGGGTCCTCGGCCAGCCGGCGGACGAGTTCGGCGGCGGTCGCGGACTGGGCACGCACCCGGACGGGCAGCGTGGAGAGGCCGCGCAGCAGCAGGTATCCGGCCAGCGGGTGCAGCACGCCGCCGGTGGCGAAGCGGATCTGGCGGAGCTGCCGGGCGGTCTCCTCGTCACACGCGATGACGCCGCCGAGCACGTCGCCGTGCCCGCCGAGGTACTTGGTGGCGCTGTGCAGCACCAGCCGTGCACCGCTCTCGCACGGCCGCTGCAGCACGGGGGTGGCGAAGGTGTTGTCCACCAGCAGTGGCACCGAGCCGGCGGCCTCGGCCACGGCGGCGAGGTCCTGCTCGGCCAGGGTGGGGTTGGCGGGGCTCTCGACCATGACCAGGCCGGTGTCCGGGCGGATCGCCTCGGCGATCTCGCCCGGGTCGACCCAGGTGACCTCGGTGCCGAGCAGGCCGCTGGTCAGCAGGTGGTCGCTGCAGCCGTACAGCGGGCGTACGGCGACGACGTGGCGGAGCCCGGCCGAGGCGCGTACCAGCAGGGTGGCGGTGAGGGCGGCCATGCCGCTGGCGAACGCCACGGCCGCCTCGGTGCCCTCGAGACGGGCCAGGGCGTCCTCGAAACGCGCCACGGTGGGATTGTCGAGGCGGGAGTAGACCGGCGGCCCGTCCGGGCGCGCACCGGTGGCGGCGAACTCGTCGATGCGGGCGGCCTCGGCGCGGCTGTCGTGCGACGGGTAGGTGGTGGAAAGGTCCAGGGGCGCCGCGTGCAGGCCGAGGGCGGCGAGGTCCTCGCGTCCGGCGTGCACGGCTTCGGTGGCCAGCGATCGGGTGGCCGCAGTGGTCGTCTCCATGCTCCGATACTGAACAGCGACCGGGAAGAAGCGGGATACGACCGTGCTACGTTCGGAGTATGACCGAATCCGTCGCTCTGGATCCGGTGGATCTGGAGATTCTGCGGGTGTTGCAGAACGACGCCCGGACCACGAACCGGGACCTCGCCGCCGCGGTCGGCATCGCGCCGTCGACGTGTCTGGACCGGGTGGGCCGGCTGCGGCGCAGCGGGGTCATCCTCGGGCACGAGTTGCGGCTGGACCCGGCGCGGCTGGGGCGGTCGCTGGAGGCGCTGCTGCTGGTGCAGGTACGGCCGCACCGCCGGGAGCTGATCGGGCCGTTCGTCGACCGCATCCGCGCGCTGCCGGAATCGCGGGCGCTGTTCCACCTGACCGGCCCGGACGACTACCTGGTGCACGTCGCGGTCACCGGGACGGCCGACCTGCAACGGCTGGTGATCGACGAGTTCACCTCCCGGCGGGAGGTGGCGCGGGTGGAGACCCGGCTCATCTTCCAGCAGTGGGCGTGCGGTCCGCTGCTCCCGCCCGCCTGACCGCGGCGCACCCGATCACGAACGGGGGCGGCCGATGGGCGTGACGTGGGGCTCGCTCGCGTACGAGGATGGACCGCATGTCCGATGCAACCAATGCCGCTCAGTCCACCGAGTCCGCCGAGGGGCCGCTCCCCCGCCAGGTCGCGGACGCGTACGTCGACGCCCTCGTCGCGCTCGACCCGATCACCGGAACGTACCTGGGGGTGCCCGAGAGCCACAGCAGACTTCCCGACTTCTCCCCGCACGGGCAGGAGGAACTGGCCCGGCTGGGCCGTGACACGCTCGCTCGGCTGACCGAGGCCGAGCAGCGGCCGGGTGCCGGCAGCGACGCGGAGCGGCGGTGCGCCCGGCTGCTGCGGGAGCGGCTGTCCGCCGAACTGGCCGTGCACGAGGCGGGCGAGGGCCTGCGGGCGGTCAGCAACCTGCACTCGCCGGTGCATGCGGTGCGCGGCGTGCTGACGGTGATGCCGTCGGAGACCGAGGAGGACTGGGCGGCGGTCGCACGGCGGCTGCGGGCGGTTCCGGCCGCGCTGGAGGGCTACCGGGCGTCGCTGGCGCAAGGGCTGGACCGGGGTCTGGCGGCGGGCCCGCGCCAGGTCGCCACGGTCGTGGGGCAGTTGGCCGAGTGGACCGGCGACGACGGGGAGGGCGGCGGGGAGAGCTGGTTCGTCTCGTTCGCCGGTGAGGGCCCGGAGCTGCTCGGCGAGGAGCTGGCCGCCGCGGCCGGCGAGGCCACGGGGGCGGTGCGGGAGCTGCGCTCGTGGCTGGTGAAGGTGTACGGGCCTGCCGTCGAGGGCGCCCCGGAGACGGTGGGCCGGGAGCGGTACGCCCGGTGGTCCCGGTACTGGAACGGAACGGACCTGGATCTGGACGAGGCGTACGCGTACGGCTGGGCGGAGTTCCACCGGCTGCTGGCTCAGATGCGTGCCGAGGCGGAGAAGGTGCTGCCCGGTGCGGCCACGCCGTGGGAGGCGCTGCGCCATCTGGACACCGCGGGCGAGGCCGTCGAGGGTGTCGAGGAGGTCCGGGACTGGCTGCAGGCTCTGATGGACGAGGCCATCGAGTCGCTGGACGGCACCCACTTCGACCTGGCCGAGCGGGTCAAGCGGGTGGAGTCGAGGATCGCGCCGCCGGGCAGTGCCGCGGCGCCGTACTACACGCAGCCGTCGCTGGACTTCTCCCGCCCGGGCCGCACCTGGCTGCCGACGCTGGGCGAGACCCGGTTCCCGGTCTACGACCTGGTGTCCACCTGGTACCACGAAGGCGTGCCGGGCCACCATCTCCAGCTGGCGCAGTGGACGCATGTCGCCGGTGAACTGTCCCGCTACCAGACGACGGTGGGGATGGTCAGCGCCAACGCGGAGGGGTGGGCGCTCTACGCGGAGCGGCTGATGGACGAGCTGGGGTTCCTGCGGAACGCGGAGCGGCGGCTGGGCTACCTGGACGCGCAGATGATGCGGGCGCTGCGGGTGATCGTGGACATCGGCATGCACCTGGAGCTGGAGATTCCGGCGGACTCGCCGTTCCGTCCGGGCGAGCGGTGGACGCCGGAGCTGGCGCAGGAGTTCTACGGCATGCACTGCGGGCGTCCGGCGGACTTCGTGGAGAGTGAGCTGGTGCGCTACCTGGGGATGCCGGGGCAGGCGATCGGCTACAAGCTGGGCGAACGTGCCTGGTTGAAGGGCCGGGACGCGGCGCGGGCGGCGCACGGCGACGCGTTCGACGCCAAGCGCTGGCACATGGCGGCCCTGTCGCAGGGGTCGCTGGGGCTGGACGACCTGGTGGCGGAACTGTCGGCGCTCTGAGCCGCCCGGCGCGCACGGCCTTCCTCAGCGCTGCGCGCGCCGGGTTTCCGCGCTGCGCGCCGGGCCGCCGCCACGCTCAGGAGGTGAGCGGGGCGGCGCGGTGGCGCACGGTCGAACCGGTGCGGGTCTTGAGCACCTCCAGCTGGACCGGGATGCGGGTGCGCAGGTCGGCGACGTGGCTGACGATGCCGACGCAGCGGTCGCGTTCGCGGAGTGCGTCGAGGACGTCGAGGACCTCGTCGAGAGTCTGCTCGTCGAGGCTGCCGAAGCCCTCGTCGATGAAGAGGGTGTCGAGGCGGGTGCCGCCGGCCTCGTCGGTGACGACGTCGGCGAGGCCGAGGGCGAGGGCGAGGGAGGCGAAGAAGGTCTCGCCGCCGGAGAGGGTGGCGGTGTCGCGCTGCACCCCCGTCCAGGAGTCGACGACGTGCAGGCCGAGGCCGGAGCGGCCGCGCCCGGAGGCGCGTTCGTCGGAGTGGACGAGGGTGTAGCGGCCGGCGGACATGCGCGCGAGGCGGGTGCTGGCCGCGGCGGCGACCTGTTCCAGCCGTGCGGCGAGGACGTAGGTCTCCAGGCGCATCCGGTGCCGGTTCTCCGCGGAGGTGCCGGCCGCCAGGTGGGCCAGGGCGGCGACGCGTTCGTGCACCCGGCGCAGCGGCGCGGTGCGACGGATCTGTGCGGTGGCCCGGGCGCCGAGTTCGTCGAGTTCGCGGCACCGGGCACGGGCGGCGTCCAGTGCGGTGTCCGCGTGGCGCCGGGCCAGGTCGGCTTCGCGTGCGGCGGTGTCCGCACGGACGGGGTCGGCCGGGGGTGCTTGGGCCGCCGCGAGGAGTTCGGGGTCGGAGAGGGCGTCGGCGACGGCCTTCTCCTCCGTGTGCCAGGCGTCGAGGTCCCGCTGGAGACGGCTTTGCGTGGCGGCGTCGAGGAAGGCGTCCCGGGCGGCTTCGCGGGTGGGGAAGCCGGCTGCGCGCAGGGCTTCGGCGAGGCGCGTGCCTGCGTCGTCCTGGTGGCGGGCCGCGGTGAGGCGGGTGCGCGCGGCGTCGGCCGCGGTGGCGAGCAGCCTGGCGCGGCGTTCGAGGAGGTCGGCGTGTTCGGCGAGGGTTCCCTCGGCGCCGGTGGTGCGGGAGGTGCCGGTCCCGGCCCGGAAACGCTCCAGTTCACGGGTGAGGGCTGACTCCTCGACCTGGAGCGCTTCACGGCGGGAGGCGCGGGCGGCGCTGCGGCGTTCGGCGTCCTGGGCCGCGGACCGGCGGCGGGCGTGTTCGCGGTCGGCGCTGTCGAGGGCCTCGCGGGCGGAGTGGGCCCCGCCGGCGGCGGTGCGTGCCGCGGCGTGCTGTTCCTCCAGGGCGGTCGCGGCGTGTTCGAGGGCGGCGCGGGTGGCGTCGCCGGTTTCGGCGCGGGCGGCGGCGAGATGGTCCCGGAGGGTGCGCAGCCGGCCGGCGGCTTCCTCGCGGGCGGTGTCGGCGCGCTGGTGGGCGTCGAGGGCGGCGTCTTCGGCGCGCTGGTCGGCGTGGTCGTCGGCGGGCTCGCGCGGGTCGGGGTGGGTGGTGGCGCCGCAGACCGCGCAGGGCTCGCCGTCGCGCAGGGCGGTGGCGAGTTCGGCGGCGTAGCCGGCGAGCCGGCGGTTCCTGACGTCGAGCCAGTTCTCGCGGGCGTCTGCGGCCTCCTCGCGGGCGCGGAAGAGCGCCGCACCGGCCAGGGGTTCCTCCTCGGCGAGCCGGTCGCGCCGGTGGGCTGCCTCCAGCCGGCGGCGCGCCGTCCCGAGGCGGCCGTCCAGGTGTTCGGCTCGGGTGGCGGCCTCCTGCGCGTCGTCGACGCGCTGCTGGAGTGCGGCGCGGGTGGCGTCCCAGTCGGCGAGCCAGGCGGCGGCTTCGCGCAGGCCGTCCTCGTCGGCGCGGGCTTCACGTTCCAGGGTGGCGAGTTGGGCGTGCAGGTCGGTGCGGCGCTGCTCGGAGCGGCGGGCCGCTTCCAGCGCGCCGAGGTCGCGGCGGGTCGCGCGTTCGACGTCGGTGAGCCGGTCCGGGCCGGCGTCGGCGACGTCGGCGGGAAGGTCGTGGCGGGCGCGCGCCTCCGCCGCTGTGGCGCGGTCATGGTCGGCTGCGGCCCGGTCGTCGTGGGCGAGGAGGGGAGCGACGGTGTCGGCGGCGCGGGAGGCGGCGAGGCGTGCGGCGGTGTCACGGCGTTCGGCCGCGCGGGCCTCGAGGGCGGTGTGGCGCTGCCGGGCTTCGGCGTACCGGCGCCGGCGGCGGTCGAGTTCACGGGTCTGCTCGGCTTCGAGGGCGGCGGCTTCGTGACGGGCGTCGGCGGCGCGGGAGGCGAGTACGGCGCTCTCGTGCCGTTCGCGGGCGGTGCAGCGGGCCTGCGCGGCCCAGGCGAGGAGCCCGTCGGCGGTGGTGGGTGCGGTGGTCTCGCCGTCGGCAGGGGCAGAGACAGAAGCGGGGACGGAGGCAGAGGCCGTGGGGGCGGTCGCGGCGGGGGTGCGCGGGTCGGGTACGGACGCGGCCCGTCGCCGTGCGCGGGCGGGCTCGGCGGCTCCGTCGGCTTCGTCGGGCTGGGCCACGTCGGCGAGGATGTCGGCACCGGCCGCCTGGCGGATGCGGTGGGCGTAGCCCGTGAGGGCCTGGTCGCTCTCGGAGACGTCCTGCTCGGTCTCCTTGCGCATCCGGGCGAGTTCCTCCTCGGCGGCGGCGAAGGCGGCGGTGTCGAAGAGGCGGCCGAGGAGCTTGGCGCGTTCCTCGGCGGAGGCCCGCAGGAAGCGGGCGAAGTCGCCCTGCGGCAGCAGGACGACTTGGCAGAACTGGTCGCGGCTCATGCCGAGGAGTTGCGTGATCTCCTCTCCGATCTCCTGGTGGGAGAGGCTCAGCGCCTTCCACCCGCCGGTGGCGGGGTCGTGCTCGCGCAGGGTGGACCGGGCGCGCTCGCGGGTGAACCCGGTGCCCGTCTTCTTGGGACGGAGCTGGTCGGGGGCGCGGGTGATCTCCAGGCGGCGGTCTCCCACCGTGAGGTCGAGGACGACGCAGGTGGCGGTGTGCGGGTCGGCGTGGTGGCTGCGGAGCACACTGCCGGGCTGCTGCCGGGCGCCGGGCACGGCGGCGTACAGGGCGTAGCACACGGCGTCGAGGACGGAGGTCTTGCCGGCGCCGGTCGCGCCGTGCAGCAGGAAGAGCCCGCCGGCGGACAGGTCGTCGAAGTCGACGCGGTGGGTGCCGGCGAAGGGGCCGAACGCGGTGAGGGTCAGGGAGTGGAGTCTCATCGGGCGGCTCCGCTTCCCGCGGTCTCGGTGCTCCGGGCACGGACGGCGTCCAGCGCGTCGCCGAGCAGGCCGCGTTCGTGGGCGTCGGCGGCACGGCCGCCGCGCACGTGCAGGACGAAGTCCTCGGCGATCTGCTGTGCGGTGCGTCCGCGGACGCGGGCCGCGTACCCGGTGTGCGGGTCGTCGGGGGCGCCCTCGGGATCGAAGGCGAGGCTGAGGACGTGCGGGAAGCGGCGGGCCAGGCGGGCCATGGGTTCGGAGGGGCGGACGGCGTCGGTGAGCGTGGCCTCCACCCAGGCGTCCTCGTACCGGGTGTGCGCTTCGGCGGTGAGGAGGTCGTCGAGGGTGCCGCGGAGGCGGGCGAGGGGGCGCGGGACGGGGCAGTCGAGGCGCTCGGCGCGTACCTCGCCGTCCGCGTCGAGGTCGATCATCCACATGGACTTGCGGTGCTCGCTCTCGGAGAAGGAGTAGGCCAGGGGCGAACCGGAGTAGCGCACCCGCGGGGTGAGGGTCTGGCAGCCGTGGAGGTGGCCGAGGGCGGCGTAATCGACGCCGTCGAAGACGGCGGCGGGCACGGACTCGACGCCGCCGACGGTGATGTCGCGTTCGCTGTCGGAGGGCCGGCCGCCGGTGACGAAGGCGTGCGCGAGGACGACGGACCGGGTGTCGGCGGGGCGGCCGGCGAGGTCGGCGCGCACCCGGTCCATCGCGGCGGTCAGCACGGCCTCGTGGCTGCGCTGACCGGCGCCGAGCGTGGTCTGGGTGAGCGTCGGTTCGAGGTAGGGCAGCCCGTAGCAGGCGACGTCGCCGTGCTCGTCGTGGAGGACGACGGGGGTGCCGCAGCCGGCGGGGTCGGTGCGCAGGTGGACGCCGGCGCTGCGGATGAGGCCGGAGGCGACGCCGAGGCGCCGGGCCGAGTCGTGGTTGCCGGAGATCATGACGGTGGGGACGCCGAGGGCGGCGAGCCGGTGCAGGGCGTCGTCGAAGAGCTCCACGGCGGCCAGCGGCGGCACGGCCCGGTCGTAGACGTCGCCCGCGACGAGGACGGCGTCGATCCGCTGCTCCTCGACGGTGGCCACCAGGTGCGTGAGGAAGTCGCGTTGGGCGTCGAGCAGCCCGACGCGGTGGAAGGAGCGGCCCAGGTGCCAGTCCGAGGTGTGCAGCAGACGCATGGTCACAGACTCTAAATGCGGCCACTGACATCGTCTTTCGCGGCCGGCGGCCTGCGGCGTCCCGGGACCGGCGGGTCCGTCCGCAGCCGACGGGGCGTCAGGCGGCCGTGCCGCCTCCGGCGACGGGGGGCGTGCCGCCCGCGGCGTAGGTGTCGCCGCCGAGTTCGAGGCGGGCGGTGCCCGCGGTGGCGTCGGCGAGCCGGGCACGGAAGTCCTCCACCGCTCCGGCCGGCAGCGCGAGGTCGAGGGTGACTTCCGCGCCGTAGCGCACGTCGAGGACGGCCGCGTCGCCGACGGCGCGGAGGTCGTTCTCCAGCCGCCCGGCCCGTTCGTGGCCGACGGTGACGGTGACGAGGCGGCAGCGGCGCCGCTCCACGGTGCCGACCGCGTCGAGGGCGGCGCCGACGGCGCCCCCGTAGGCGCGGATGAGTCCGCCTGCCCCGAGTTTGGTGCCGCCGAACCAGCGGCTGACGACGGCGACGAGGCAGCGGGTCTCGCGGCGGGTGAGCATCTGGAGCATGGGCAGTCCGGCGGTGCCGCCGGGTTCGCCGTCGTCGCCGGAGCGCTGCACGCCCGCGTCGGCGCCGATGACGTACGCCCAGCAGTGGTGGCTCGCGGTCGGGTGCTCGCGGCGGACGCGGGCGATCACCTCCTGGGCCTGCTCCTCGGTGGCGGCCGGGGCCAGCAGGCAGCGGAACCGCGAGCGGTTCACCTCCGTCTCGTGCACGCCCTCGGCGGCGACGGTGAGGTAGCCGTCCTGCTGCTCGTCGCTCCGGTCCCGTTCGTGCGGCATGACGGCAGCCTATGCGGGCAGTGGGGGAATGCCGCGGGCCGGTGCGCGGGTTGTGCACGGCATGAGCAGCGAGACGGAGACCATGCGGCGCGTCCTGACCTCCTCCGGGGACACCTGGGCGGTGGTCGGGCTGTCCGGCAACACCTCGCGGGCCGCCTACGGCGTCGCTCAGGTGCTGCGGCGGTTCGGGAAGAGGGTGGTGCCCGTCCATCCGCGGGCGGAGACCGTGCACGGCGAGCCGGGGTACGCGAAGCTGGCCGACGTGCCGTTCCCGGTGGACGTGGTGGACGTGTTCGTGAACTCCTCCCTCGCGGGAGGGGTCGCGGACGAGGCGGTGGCGGCCGGCGCGAAGGCCGTGTGGTTCCAGCTGGACGTGGTCGACGAGGCGGCGTACGAGCGGACGCGCGCGGCGGGGCTGGACATGGTGATGGACCGGTGCCCGGCCATCGAGATCCCGCGGCTCGGCCTGGGCTGAACGCGGCCGCCGCCCTCAGTCGACGGGCACGCCGGGGCCCTCCTGCCCGGGTGGGGTACAGGCGGGGCCGGGACGGGCGGCGGCTTCAGCGGGGCGGGGGCACGGCGACGGCCATGGTCATCTCCACGGGCTGCGTGCCGTCGTTGCGGTAGCCGTGCGGTACGTGGGACTCGAAGGACGCAGAGGTCCCCGCGGGCAGGAGGTAGTCCTCGCCGTCGGCGGTCAGGGTGAGTTCGCCGGCGGTGACGTGGACGAGTTCCGTCGTGCCCTGGGGGTGGGGGTCGGAGGCGCTGCCCTCCCCCGGCATCAGCCGCCAGTGCCACAGCTCCAGGGGCCCGGGGGCCTCGGCTCCCGCCAGGAGGGTGCTGTGGCTTCCGGCGTCCGTGGACCACAGGCGCACCGCCTGGTCCGGCGGGACGACGCGGACCTGGGGCTCCCGGTCGAAGTCCAGCAGGGTGGTGATGCTCACGCCGAGCGCGTCGCCGACCTTGACGACGGTGCCGACGCTGGGGTTGGTGCGGGCCTGTTCGATCTGGATGAGCATGCCCCGGCTGACGCCCGCCCGGGCGGCGAGGGCGTCCAGGGTGAAGCCGCGTTCCTGCCGCCATCGCCTGAGGTTGCGGGCGAGGGACTGCGTGAGGTGGTCGAGGTCCGTCACGTGCGGGCGCACCGTCCAGTCGTAGTCCACTATTCTACATGACAGAGTCCAGCCTGCTGTACTACGGTGTGCTGGACCCGATCGTTCACCACACTGTACTGCGAGGTGCCGTCATGACCGCAGCCCTGGCGCTGGCGACCAGCCTGATGTGGGGGCTGGCCGACTTCGGCGGCGGGCTGCTGACCCGGCGCATGTCCGCCCTCACCGTCGTGGTCGTGTCGCAGACCCTCGCCGCGCTGGTACTGGGCGCCGTGGTCGTGGCGACCGGAGGATGGAGCGAGTGGGGGCCGCAGCTGTGGTTCGCGGTCGCCGCCGGCGTGGTGGGGCCGGTGGCGATGCTCGCCTTCTACAAGGCGCTCGCGCAGGGGCCGATGGGGGTGGTCTCACCGCTCGCCTCGCTCGCCGTGGTGGTGCCGGTCGGCGCCGGGCTCGCCCTGGGCGAGCGCCCCGGCTGGACTCAGGCCGTGGGCATCCTCGTCGCCGTCACCGGGGTGGTGCTGGCCGGCGGCCCGGAGCTGCGCGGCGCCCCGGTACAGCGGCAGACGCTGCTGCTGACGCTGGTCTCCGCGTTCGGTTTCGGTGCGGTGATGGCACTCATCGAGCACGCCTCGACCAGCATCACCGGGCTGTTCCTCGCGCTGTTCGTACAGCGGCTGTGCAACATCGCGGTCGGCGGCGGGGCGTTGCTGGTGCAGACGCGGCGCGGCGCGGCCGCGCTGCCCGAGGGCGGGGTGCCGGTACTGCGCGCCCAGCTTCCCGCGCTGGCCTTCGTCGGCCTCGCGGACGTGGCGGCGAACGGGACCTACGTGCTGGCGGCGCAGCACGGTCCGGTGACCGTCGCGGCGGTGCTCGCCTCGCTCTATCCGGTGGTCACGGCACTGGCGGCGCGGGGCGTGCTCAAGGAGAGGCTGCGCGGGGTGCAGACCGCCGGGGCCGGGCTGGCGCTGGTGGGCACGGTGCTGCTGGCCTCCGGCTGAACGGGAGGGGGAAGCGGGAGCGGGCGGGTCAGAAACGCTGGACGGCGTAGAGCAGCAGCGCGAACCCCTGGACGGCGATGGCCGCCAGAAGGAGTATGCGCAGCGTCCGGCCGCTCACGGCGCCTCCCGTCCGGTGCCCGTGCCGCGCGGCACCCTGCCGCCGGCCGTTCTCACTCCAGTGTGCCCGCGGCGCTGCGTTCGGATGCCGCCAGTGCGCGCAGTTCCTCGGCCGTGATGCCGTCGGGCAGCGGCTCGGGCGGAGGGGTGCGAAGCGGCGGCTGCCAGCCGTGCGCGGCGTCCCAGCGGCGCACCACCCGGGCCGGGGCGCCGGCGACCACCGCGTGGTCGGGCACCTCACCGCGCACCACCGATCCGGCGGCGACGACCACGTTGCGGCCCAGACGGGCGCCCGGCAGGACCACGGCCCCCGCGCCCAGCCAGCTGCCGGCGCCGATGTGTACGGGCGCGGTGCGCGGCCACTGGCGGCCCACGGGAGCGCCGGGGTCGTCGTAGGAGTGGTTGGTGGAGGTGATGTAGACGTACGGGCCGCAGAAGACGTCGTCGTCCAGGGTGACGGCGGCGTCGGCGACGAGGTGGCTGCCGCGGCCGACGACGACGCCGTCTCCGAGAGTCAGCACGGTGTCGTCGCCGAGGTCCAGGCCGGGCATCATGCCCGCGGTGAGGGTCACGTCCTGACCGATGACGCAGTGGTCGCCGATCTCCGTCCAGGGCGCGCCGAAGACGGTGCCCTGCGGAAACGCCAGGCGGCTGTGGGGGCCGAAGGCGCGGAAGGCGTACGGTCCGGGACGCTGCGCCGTAACGGCGCCGAGGTGCTGGGCGCGGCGCCACATGGCGTGCACGGCGCGGGAGGCCAGCGCGGAGAACAGGTTACCGATCGGTCGCACGGCCTCACGGTAGCGGCCGGGCGGCCGGCCCACCCCGCGCCGGGCCTGTGATCCTTCCCGCAGCGTCGCCCGCAGGGGCGCCGCGCACGGCTGCCGTGCGGGGCCGCGGTCAGCGGACGGGAGTGGCCTCCCGGTGCCGGCGGGCGAGTTCGAGGTACATGTCGGAGTTGGCGCGGATGCCCTCGCGTTCCTCCGGGGTGAGTTCGCGCTTGACCTTCGCCGGGACGCCGGCGACCAGCGAGCCCGGTGGGATCTGGAGCCCCTGCGGGACGAGCGCCTGGGCGGCGACGAGCGAACCCGCCCCGATCCGTGCACCGTTGAGGACCGTGGCTCCCATGCCGATCAGGACGTCGTCCTCCACGGTGCAGCCGTGGAGGACGGCGTTGTGCCCCACGGAGACGCGGGCGCCGACGCTGACGGCGAAGCCGGGGTCGACGTGCACGGTGCAATTGTCCTGAATGTTGCTGTTCGCGCCGAGCACGATCGGGCCGCAGTCCGCCCGCAGCACCGCGTGGTACCAGACACTCGCTCCGGCCTCCAGGGCGACCTCGCCCAGCACGACCGAGGTGGGCGCGGTGAACGCCTCCGGGTGGATCCGGGGCCCATGGCCGCCGACGGCCATGACGAGTGCGTTCTCCGTCATCGATGTCTCCCGTTCCGCGTCTCTCGGCGGGGTGCCGCCCTGCCCCGGCAGCCTACTGGAGCGGGGGCGACGCACCGACGGGTGAGCGAGGACCGCACAATGGGACGGTGGAGGAGCCCGCAGCCGTCTGCCGCCCGGTGGGCGGCGGCACCGCGAAACTGCTGCCCGACGTCGACCGCCGCCGGGCGTGGCTGCTGACCGTCGACGGGGCGCCGCAGTCGTACGTGGACCTGGACGATCCGCTGCACCTGGAGTTCGAGTACGTGCGGCGGCTGGCCCACGTACTCGATCTCGCGGGGCCCGAGGGGTCGCCGCTGGACGTGCTGCACCTGGGCGGCGGGGGTCTGACGCTGCCGCGCTACGCGGCACGCACCCGGCCTGGGTCGCGGCAGCGGGTCGTCGAGTGGGACGCGGAACTGTCGGCGCTGGTCGCGGAGTTCCTGCCGCTGCCGGCCGGGGCCGGGACGGCGGTGGAGGCGGCTGACGCCCGCGCGGCGCTGGAGTCCTCTCCCCCGGCATCGGCAGACCTGGTCGTCGCGGACGTGTTCGGCGGGAACCGGGTGCCGCCGCAGATGACGACGGTGGGCTGCGCCCGGGCCGCGGCGCGGGCGCTGCGGCCCGGCGGGATCTACGCGGCGAACCTCGCGGACGCGGCGCCCTTCGGCTTTCTCGGTTCCCAGATCGCCACGTGGCGCGCGGCGTTCGCCCGGGTGTGCGTCGTGGCGGAGCCGGCGGTGCTGCGCGGGCGGCGGTTCGGCAACGTACTGCTGCTCGCCTCGGACGGCGAACTGCCGCCGCCCCTGCTGGCGCGGCGCACGGCTGCGGATCCGTTCCCCGCGCGGGTCGTCCCCTGTGCGGAGCTGGGGGCTCTGCGGGGCGGGGCGATCCCGGTTCAGGAGGACGCGGCCGCGCCGTCCCCGGTACCGCCGGAGGGTTCCTTCGGCATCGGCTGAGACGCCCGTGGCGGTCCGGGCTGCCCGGGAGCCCCGGTGTCGTCCGCGACGTCGCGGGGCACCGTGCGGCGCTCCAGGCGGCGTACGTCGGGCACGCACAGGACCGCCGCGGTGAGCAGCACGATCACCGCGGAGCAGGACCACAGTGCGGCCGGCCGGCCGACGAGTTCCTCGGCGGGCCCGGCGAGAGCGGTCGCCACCGGGACCATCGCGAGGGAGCCGAACCAGTCGTAGGAGGAGACGCGGGAGAACTTCTCCTCGGGGACCTCCTGGTGCAGGGCCATCATCCACGTCACCCCGAACACCTCTACGAACAGGCCGGTGGCGAACATGACCCCGATCAGCACCGCGGCGGACACCGGCACCGCGAGCGCGGCGGACGGCAGAGCGAGCGGGAAGACACACAGGGCGCCGGTGAGCAGGATGCGGCGGGGTTTCCAGCGGGTCATCAGCAGCGCGCCGACGACCGTGCCCGCGCCGAACGCGCCCAGGGCGACACCCCAGGGGCCGGCCCCGCCCAGGTGCTCCTGGGCGACCTGGGGCCCGTACACCGCCTCCGCGGCGGCGACGACGGCGTTGACCACCGCGAACTGGACCACCACCGCCCACAGCCAGGTACGGGAGACGACCTCGCGCCAGCCGTCCCGCAGGTCGGCGAGCAGCCCGCCCCCCGGGCCCCGTTCGGGGACGCCACTGAGGTCCAGCAGGGCGCGGAGGAGTCCGGCGGCGGCGAACGCCGCGGCGTCGGCCGCCAGGACCCAGCCCGGTCCGACGACGGCGACGAGCGCGCCGCCGAGGGCCGCGCCGCCGATGTTGGCGCCGTTGACACCCATGCGGAAGAAGGCGAAGGCGCGGGAGGACTGCTCACCGCTGACGGTGGCCAGCACCATGCCCTCGGACGCGGGCGCGAAGAACGCCTGGCCGGTTCCGCCCAGCGCGGACAGCAGGGCCATCTGCCACAGCTGGGCCTGCCCGGTGATCACCAGCGCGGCGAAGACGCCCTGCGAGGCACAGTTGAGGGCGTTCGCGGCGACCATGACCCGGTGGCGGGGCAGGCGGTCGGCCACGGCGCCGCCGACCAGCAGGAACAGCACCAGTGGAACAGTGCGGGCGGCGGCGACCAGCCCGATGTCGGTGCCGTCGCCGCCGGCCGCGAGGACGGCGAAGGCGGCCGCGACGAGGGCGCCGGAGTTGCCGAGGCCGGTGACGACGGCGGCGGCGGTGAGCAGGGTGTAGTTGCGGCCGGCCCAGGTCGCCCGGGCCGGCCGCTTCGCTGGTCCGGGCGGCGTCCCGGGGTCGCCGCCGTGCTGGTCCGCCTGCCACATGGGCGGCAACCCTACGGGCTGCGCCGGGCCCGTCGCAGCCCGGTTTCCGGTCGCTCGGACGGCGCGGCGGCGGTTGCGGCGCGAGCGGCCGGACCACAGCAAGTTACCCAGTGGTAATGTGCGCCCATGACGACGGAACCCGCGCCCTCCACGGGCGACACGCAGTCCTGGGGCGAGCTGCTGGCGGCCACCGTGCCGATGGTGCGCACCCTGAACCTGGAGTTCGCCGAGACCACGGCCGAACGCGCGGTGCTCTCGCTGCCGGACCAGAGCGCCTTCCACAACCATGTCGGCGGGCCGCACGCCGGGGCCATGTTCACCCTCGCGGAGTCCGCGAGCGGTGCGATCGTCCTGGCCGCCTTCGCCGACCAGCTCTCCCGCGCCGTGCCGCTGGCGGTCAGCGCGGAGATCGCGTACCGCAAGCTGGCCATGGGGCCGGTCACGGCGACGGCGGAGCTGGGGCGGCCGGCCGCCGAGGTCGTCGCCGAGCTGGACGCCGGCGGGCGGCCGGAGTTCCCGGTGCGGGTCGTGATCACGCGCGAGGACGGTGAGACGACGGGCGAGATGTCCATCATCTGGACATTGCGCCCGAAGGGCTGACGGGCTGGTCAGAGCGCCACGCCGGAAAGGGACCGCCGGGGGGCGTGACCCGCGTCACGTTGCGGGTCCGAGGTCGTGGGTTACTCTCCCCGAGATGTCCCTTTCTGTCGCGCAGCCCGCGGGTTTCCCCGCCCGCCTGGCACAGACGCTCCTCTCCCCCTGGTCCCGTTTCGGCCTGCTGATCGTGCTGCTGGCCACGGCCGCCACCCTGGTTCTGGTCTTCGAGCCGCAGCGCCTCATCACCGACGGCGGGATCGCCCAGCTGTCCGGTGCCCTGGCCGTGCTGCTCTTCGCCGCGGCCTACGGCACGTGCACCACGGCCTTCCTCCCCCGCCCCTTCCTCAACCTGGCGGCAGGCGCCCTCTTCGGCGCGCAGCTCGGCCTCGGCGCCGCGCTCGCCGGCACCGCCGTGGGCGCCGGCATCTCGTTCGGCATGGGCCGCCTGCTCGGCCAGGACGCCCTGCGTCCGCTGCTGAAGCACAAGCTGCTCACCAAGGCGGACCGGCAGCTCAGCCGGCACGGATTCCGCACCATGCTGATCATGCGGCTGCTTCCGGGTATCCCGTTCGCCGGGTCCAACTTCACCGCGGCCGTCTCCCGCATGAGCTGGCCGGCCTTCCTCTCGGCCACCATCCTCGGCTCGATCCCCAACACCGCCGCGTACGTGGTGGCGGGCAGCCAGGCCGGCACGCCGAACTCCCCGGCGTTCATGGTCGCGTTCGGCTTCATCGCGGTGTCCGGTGTCGGCGGCGTCGTCTTCGCCTGGCGCAAGCGCGCCAAGATGCGGGCGGCCACCGCACGGGCGGCGGGCGTCCCTGCCGATGCGGCCACCGAGGCACCGCAGCCGCTCGACGCCCCGCAGGTGGCGGCCGCGGAGGAGAAGGTTCCCGCCGCCCAGGCCGCCTGAGGCCACCGCCCCCGCCCGGGCCCTCCGCTCCGGCCCTCCCCGCCACGCCCCTCGGCCCGCCCGCGTCACCGCGCGGGCGGCGCCCATTGCGGGTCGCGTCCCACGGCGCCCAGCAACCTCTCGAAACGCCCCGCATCGTCGGGAACGGGTACCGGCTCGCCGAAGGCGCCCATCGAACGCGCGGTCGGCCCCATCTGCGCGACGAGGTCCTCCAGCTCGCCCAACCCCGCCGTGCCCGCCGTGTAGTCCAGTCCGGCGGCCCGGGCCAGGTCCCAGGGGTGCACGGTGAGGTCGAGCAGGACCATGGCGCCCAGCGTGCGCGCGGGCAGCCCCATGGAACCTGCCGTGCCCTCCTCGGCGCCCGGCTGCGCCCAGGCGCGCACCAGAGCACCGGTCTCGCGCGGGAAGCGCGCCCGCCAGTCGCCGTGCAGGTAGACGGGCGTGGCGGAGAAGTCCGCTTCGCGCTTGGCCGCCATCTCCTGGAAGCTCACGACCACGTGGAACAGGTGGTCGAGCAGTTCACGCACCCGGTAGTCGGCGCACGGCGTGGGTGCGTCGAGCCGGTCGTCGGGCACCGCCGCGACGACGGGCACGGCCCGGCGTGCGGCCCCTTCGAGCAGGTCACTGATCGTGTCGTCCATACCGGCGACGCTAGGCGCCCGGCGCGGGCGGGGCTTGAACAAACGCGACACCGGTGCGGCGGGGCATGCCGTCCTAGGATCGGGACATGGCAGGTCCACGGCGCGACACCCGCGGCATCGTCGACGCGCACGGCCTCTTCGCCCGCGTCCGGTTCCGCCGTCACGCGCCGGCCGCGGCGCTGCGGCCGTACCTGGAGCACTACTGGCTGATCGACTGGGATCTCGACGAGCCGTACGAGACGCACGTGGTCCCGCATCCCTCGGTGAACGTCGTCTTCCAGCGCTCCTCGGGCGGACCGGACCACGCGGAGGTCGCCGGGATCGGGCTGGAGCTGTTCACCCGGAAACTCGAGGGACGCGGGCGGGTGTGCGGGGTGCAGTTCCGTCCCGGCGGTTTCCGCCCGTTCGCCCCCGGCCGCACGGTCTCCACCCTGACCGGGCTGCACGAGGGGCTGCGCGAGGTCTTCCCCGGCGCAGCTCCCTCCGTCCCCTCCGCCGTGCTGGGACCGGAGTCCGACGCGGAGCGGGTGACGGCGCTCGACGACTTCCTGCTGTCCCTGGGCCCGGAGCCGCTGCCGGACGCCGACCTGGCGATGGCGCTGGTGCAGCGTGTGCGCGAGGACCGCACGATGCGGCGCGTCGACCGGCTGGCGCAGGCGGGCGGCATGTCGGTCCGCGCCCTGCAACGGCTGTTCGCCGCCCAGGTCGGGGTGGGCCCCAAGTGGGTGATCCTCCGCTACCGGATCCACGAGGCGCTGGAGCGTGCGGAGTCCTCCGGGCCGGTGGACTGGGCGCGGCTGGCGGCGGAGCTGGGGTACAGCGACCAGGCCCACCTGGTCCGCGACTTCACCGCGACGGTGGGCGTGCCGCCGACCGCGTACGCGGCGTGACGCGGCACCGCCGTCCCGTCATCCACCCGTCACCGGCCCGCCGCCCACGCGTCACCTCCCGTCGACGGAAGGTGACGCCGTCTGTCCTAGAGTGGCGCGGGTCCGACTCGCACCGGCTCGCGAACAGCGCACACCTCGGGGACGCACGGGAATTCCATGTCTTGGTTCGAAGCATTCGTCCTCGGGCTCGTCCAGGGGCTGACCGAATTCCTCCCCATCTCCTCCAGCGCCCACCTGAGGCTGACGGCCGCGTTCGCCGGCTGGAAGGACCCGGGCGCGGCGTTCACCGCCGTCACCCAGATCGGCACCGAGACGGCCGTGCTCATCTACTTCCGCAAGGACATCGCCCGGATCGTCACCGCGTGGTTCCGGTCGCTGACCGACCGGGCGATGCGCCGGGACCACGACGCGCAGCTCGGCTGGCTGGTGATCGTCGGGTCCGTCCCGATCGGCGTGCTGGGGCTGACGCTCAAGGACCAGATCGAGGGGCCGTTCCGTGACCTGCGGCTGATCGCCACCACGCTGATCGGCGTGGGCGTCATCCTGGGCGTCGCGGACCGGGTGTCGGCCCGGCGGGAGCGGGGCGGGCGGCACCGTGCGCGCCGCGAGCCCAAGAAGCTGGAGAACCTGACCGTGAAGGACGGCCTGCTCTACGGGCTGGCGCAGGCGTGTGCGCTGGTGCCGGGCGTGTCGCGGTCCGGGGCGACGATCAGCGCGGGGCTGTTCATGAACTACACCCGCGAGGCCGCCGCCCGGTACTCCTTCCTGCTCGCCATCCCCGCGGTGCTGGCCTCCGGACTGTACGAACTGACGGAGATCGGCGAGGGGCACGTGTCCTGGGGGCCGACCCTCTTCGCCACCCTGCTGGCGTTCGCCGTCGCCTACGTGGTCATCGCCTGGTTCATGCGGTACATCAGCACCAGGAGTTTCATGCCGTTCGTGATCTACCGGGTGCTCCTGGGGGTGGTGATCTTCGTCCTCATCGCGCTGGGCGTGCTCACTCCGCACGAGGCAGGCGACGTCGGGTCGGGGCAGGGCTCGCACTGAGGCCCCGCCCCGACACCGCCCCGAGACCGTGCCGCCGCCGTGCCGCCGCCGCGGAGGAAGCCGGTGGTCAGCGGGTCATGGTGAGGCCGTCGTCGGCGGCGCCGCGGGCGAGCACGGCCTCCCGGATGCCGTTCAGCGCCGCGGTGTACTGCGGGCGGCCGGACCCGCGGGCCTCCTCACCGGTGAGGTCGACCAGCCGGAAGCGTGGCTCACTCGCCATCAGGAACGGCGTGAAATCCGCCTTCCGCACGCGCCACTCGCCGCCCTCGCGCCGCGGCGGGGCGAAGGTGAACCGGGCGGCGCTGCCCATGCTGCCGCGCGGGTCGTTCATCACCCCGGCGACCTGGTCGCCGAGGCCGTAGACGACCCAGGTGCCGTTGACCTTCTCGTACGCCTGCGGCACGTGGTTGTGCGTGCCGAGGATCAGGTCGATGTCGCGCCGCCCGTCGCTGCGCGACGCGGTCAGCTCCTTGGCCAGCCGCAGCTGGTCCGTGTCCGGCTCCTGCTGCCACTCGGTGCCCCAGTGGACAGACACCACCACGACGTCGGCGCCCGCCTTCCGGGCCGCACGGGCGTCGGCGACGACCTTCCGCGGGTCGAGGAGGTCGACGAGCCAGGGCTTGCCGTCGGGCACCGGTATGCCGTTGGTGCCGTAGGTGTAGGCGAGCTGGGCCACCTTCGCGTCACCCGCGTCCAGTAGGACGGGCTCGGCGTCCTCCTTCGCGGAACGCGCCGAGCCGACGTGCCGGACCCCCGCTTCGTCGAGGGCGTCCAGAGTGCGGCGCACGCCGTCCGGGCCGGCGTCCAGGGTGTGGTTGGAGGCGGTGGAGCAGCTGTCGTACCCGGTGGCGGCGATGGCCTCGGCGACGTGCGGCGGCGTCTGGAAGGCGGGGTAGCCGGTGAACGGGCCGCCGTCGGCACCGTAGACGGTCTCCATGTGGCAGACCGCCAGGTCCGCGGCGGAGACGAGGGGTTCGGCGGCGGCGAGCATGGGCCGGAAGTCGTAGCCCTTGCCGCCCGCGTCACGCCGTGCCTGCTGGATGATCGAATCGTGCGCCAGGATGTCGCCGGTGGCGACGAGGGTGAACCCCTCTGCGGACTCGCGGTGGGCGGCCGCCGCGGCGTCCCGGCTCCGGCCGCCGTCCGCGGCTGCGCCGTCGTCGCCGGCCCGGTCCGCCCCGCAGGCGGGGAGTGCGGTGAGGAGCGCGGTGACGGCGCAGGCGAGGGCGACGCGGTGCAGGGGGCGGCGGCGGGTGCGGTCTCTTCCGTGGTGGTGCGTGGGCATGCGGCATCTCCGGAGGGTGCGGGCGGGGGTGCGGGGTCGGTGTGGGGGCGGGGCGGTGTGGGGGCGGGTGCCGTTCAGCGGGTTTCGGTGAGGCCGTCGTCGGCCGCGCCGCGGCTGAGTACGGCCTCGCGAACGCGCTGCCGGACCTCGGGGAAGCGGTCCTCGGTCGCCCGGACCACCCGGAACGGCGGGCCGGTGTCGGAGTGCGTCACCAGGAAGCCGGCCTCGGAGACGGTCCAGGGCTCTCCCGCCCGCTCGGGCGGGGTGAAGGTGAAGCGCGCGGTGGAGCCCTCGTTGCCCCGGTACATGGAGGGGATGAAGCTGGCGACCTGGTCGCCGAGGCCGTAGACGACCCAGGTGCCGTTGACCTTCTCGTAGGCCTGCGGCACGTGGTTGTGGGTGCCGAGGATCAGGTCGATGTCGCGCCGCCCGTCGCTGCGCGACGCGGTCAGCCGCTTCGCGAGGCGCAGCTGCCGCGCGTCGGGCTTCTGCTGCCACTCGGTGCCCCAGTGGACGCTGGCGACGACCACGTCGGCGCCCGCCTTCCGGGCGGCGCGGGCGTCGGCGACGACCTTCCGCGGGTCGAGGAGGTTGACGGCCCAGGGCTTGCCGTCGGGCACCGGTATGCCGTTGGTGCCGTAGGTGTAGGAGAGGTGGGCGACGGTGGCGCGGCCGGCCTTCAGCAGGGTGGGGCTGTTCCGTTCGCGCGACGACCGCGCGGAGCCGGCGTGCTCGAGTCCTGCCTCGTCCATCGCCCGCAGCGTGCGGGTCAGACCCTCCATGCCGGCGTCGAGGGTGTGGTTGGAGGCGGTGGAACAGCTGTCGTACCCGGTGGCGCGCAGCGACTCGGCGAGCTGCGGCGGCGAGCGGAAGAGCGGGTAGCCGGTGAACGGGCCGTCGTCGTCCCCGTAGGGGGTCTCCATGTGGCAGAGCGCGAGGTCGGCCTGTGCGACGACGGGGCGGATGCCGGCGAATATGCGGGTGAAGTCGTAGCCCTCGCCCCCGGCGTCCTGCCGGGCCTGCCGCATGATCGAGGGGTAGGGGATGACGTCGCCGGAGGCGACGAGCGTGAACGGTTCCGCGTCGGCGGCTCGGGCCGCGGGTATCCGCTGCTCGTCCCGGTCGCCGGCGGCCGCGTCGGTGCCGGTCTGCGTCTGGCTGCACGAGGCGAGCGCGGCGCAGAGCGTGAGCACTCCCGCGAGCCGTACCGGCCGTCGTATGCGTCCCATGACTGTTCCTCGCCTCTCCTCGGCGTGCGTGCCCGTGACGGGCTCCTGCTTCGCACCCTGCGGCGGGCGGAGGGAACGCGACAGCCGGGAGGTCCGTCGGGGGGAGGAACGTCAGGGGGACGGGCTAGCGGCGGGTCCGGGCCGAGGGCGGCGCGGTGTCGGGGCCGGTGTCGGGCACCGTGTCCGCTGTGGGGTGTACACGGGGCTGGGGTGTACTCCTGTGGGGGGAGGAGAGATCGGGACCGCCAGAGGACGCATTCGCGGTCCGACGGGTCCATGGTGGAGGTATGGACGTCTTCTGGTCGGAGCGAGGTGCACGGCGGTGAACGCGCTGGCCGCCTCGGTCCTGCTCGCGCTCCTTTCCGCGGTCGCCTACGCGGGAGCGGCGATCGTCCAGGAGCGGATCGCGTCGACGACCGACCCGAGCCGTTTCGCGCTGCTGCGCAACGGCCGCTGGTGGGTGTCGGTCGTGCTGAACGGCACGGGCGCGCTGCTGCACGTCGCGGCGCTGGGGCTGGGGCCGCTGACGGTCGTGCAGCCCCTGGGGGTGCTGACCATCGTGATCGTGGCCCCGCTCGCCGCGCTGACGGTGAAGCGCCGGGTCGGCAGGAGGGCCTGGCGGGGCATCGGCCTGGTGACGCTGGGGCTGGCGGCGGTGCTCCTGTTCACGGGCGCGAACGCTTCGGAACCGCTGGGCACCGGCGGCCAGTACGCGGTGACCGGCGTCGCCACGGCCGGCGTCCTGCTGCTGGTCGGCTGCGCGACGGTGCTGAGCCGGACGGGGCGCACCGGACTGCGCAGCATCGCCCTCGCGACCGCGGCCGGGGTCGCCTTCGGCACGGCCTCGGTGTGCGTGAAGGCGGTCGCGGAGGGCTGGGCGCTGACGTCGCCGGCCCGGGCCGTCCCGGTGCTGGGCCTGATCGCGGTCTTCGCGGTCACCGGCCTCGCCACCTCGCAGGCGGCGTACCGGGGCGGCGGCCTGGCCACGCCGCTCGCCACGGCGACGGTGGTCAATCCGGTGGTGGCCGGGGCAGTGGGCATTCTGCTGCTGGACGAGGGCTTCCGCTACGGGGCTCCGGGTGCGGTCGCCGCGCTGCTGGGCGCCGTGGTGACCGGCTGGGGGCTGTTCGTCCTCACGGCCGACAACGTGGCACGGCAGCGGCGGGCGGCGGCGGCCGCCCGAGCGGTCGTCATCCCCGCGCCGGTGGCGCGGCCGGAGGCCGCCGGGGTGCTGGTGCCGCTGACGGCGGCGCTCGATCCGGCGGCGGTGCGGGGCGAGGGCCGGGCGGACGGTACGGCGGTGCCGCTCCCGGCGCACTGCCGGAGCTGACCCGGGGCGAATGTCCGCCCGGGGCGTCAGCACGTCAGACGGACTGCTCCTCGACCGCACGGACCACGCGTTCGCACAGTTCGTGGGTGCGCAGCGCGTCGCGGGCGGACAGCGGCCGCCCGGCGCGCACGGCGTCCAGGAAGCCGAGGACGGCCTGCTCGACGCCACGCTGCCGGGCGACGGGCACCCAGTCGCCGCGGCGCCGCACGCTGGGCTGCCCCTTGTGGTCGACGATCTCGGCCAGGTCGCGGACCTCCCGCTTGGTGTCCTGCCCCGAGACCTCCAGGATCTCCTCCGCCGATCCGGAGAGCCGGTTCATGACGCCGAGCGCGGTGAAGCCGTCCCCGGGCAGTTGACCTAAAGCACGATACGGGGGTGATGGGCTGCGCCCCCTGTCTGGACTTTGCGGAGACGAGACAGGGGGCGCACGCCGGTCACGCAGGTGCGGAGTTCCTGGTGACCGTTCTACCGGTATACCCGGTTCGCCGTATGGTCCCTGTTTCAACCAGGCGACGGGTATGTCCGGATGCTGTGGCGACGAAACGATTCTCTACGTTCTGAGCAGGGATGGTCTGGCTCCGGGTGCGTACCCGCGCTTCATGATCGTAAAAAGTGCGTTACCAGATACAGACACGCGATCATGGTCGGCCAGAGCGTTGACGGGTGCAACCCGCCGACCCGCCGCCCGACTGGCTGCTCCCCCGCCGCCGGGCCGTCGGCGACCGAATCCGCACACTGCGGATGCACGCCAACCTCACGCAGGAGCACCTCGGCGAACGCGCCGGCGTCGACCGGCAGCAGGTCAACCGCATCGAGCAAGGGCACGTCTCCCCACGGCTCGACACGCTGCTGCGCCTCGCGGACGCTCTCGACGTTCACCTGTCGGACCTCGTTCGTCATGAGTAGCAGTGGAGGGGCCGCCCGGCGGGAGAGAGCCACCGCCGGACGGCCCGGGGAGGTCCGGCTGCCTGCGACGGGGGGACGCCTACAGCCGGACCGGTCTTAAAGGGCCCGCAGCGGGCGGGCCAGCCGCAGCGCCCACTCCGGGACGTGCGTCGCGCCTTCCCGCGTGAGATGCGCGAGGCACGGCGGGCACGCCCACGGGTCGTCGGCGCGGTGCTCGTGCGGCTCCAACATGGCGGGCGTCCCGCAGGCCCGGCAGACGCGCCGCACCGGTTCCGGGCTCACTGCCCGCCCCCGGTGGCGTACCGCAGGAGCCCGCGGCAGTCCTGCGCGAGGAGACGCACGTGGGTGTGCGCGGTCGCCCGGTCGTAGCACAGCCGCTTGCCGACCCGGTAGCGGGCGATGTTCAGCGCCTGGCGCTGCCCGACGTACTCGACGGTGCGCCTGTCGAGTTGCTCAACCGCCTGCTCGCCCAGGGGCAGCAGGAGCTGGATATGGCCGCGGAGCAGCTGCTCCAGCAGGACGAGGTCATCCCGTTCGGGCGCCGGGCCCTGCTGCAGGGCGCGGTCGACGGTGGTGCGAATGGTGCCGACGTCCACCGGCAGCCCGTCGACCGGCGAGGTCGGATTATGCCGGATGGGGTCCTTCGTCGCGGTCATGCGAGTAACGTCTCTCACCTGCACGGTCACGCACAGGAGTTGACCGTCCGCTGATGTCCGCTCCGCTGCGGACAGCGCGGACACTGCGGACAGAGAGGAGCAGGCCATGAGCCAGACGTTCGGAGACCGACTCCGGGAACTACGCGGCAGCCGCTCCCTGCGAGACGTCGCAGCCCTCGCCTCCGTCGGGAAGTCCTACGTCTCCGACCTGGAACACGGCCGGCGGCGACCGACCCGAGCCATCGCCGACGCACTCGACCACGCCCTCGACGCAGGCGGAGAACTCACCGCCCTTGCGTCCGTCGACCCGGCCGCAACCGTTCAGGCCCGCGCTGGCGCGCTGCAAAAAGGGCTCCACGACGCGCTCGCCGCCGGACCCATGACCGACGCCGGCCTGGACGACTGGGAGTACACCGTCGCCCGGCACGGCCGCGCCACCCGTACCCGGCCAGAGGGCAACCTGCTCGCCGACCTGGTGGACGACTTCGCCGACCTGCGGCTGGTGCTCACCCACCGGCACCCCGCCCCCGTGCGGCGGCGCCTCACCCTCGCCAGCGCACACATGGCCGGCCTGATGGCCCTGACGCTGTTGAAGATGGGCGATCCGACGGCGCGGGACTGGTGGCGCACTGGGCGGGCCGCTGCTGCCGCCGCCGAGGACCGGGCCGCCATGTCGTGGATCTACGCCCACCAGGCGTACCAGGCGTACTACCTCGGCGACATGGACAGCGCCGTCGAACTCGCCGCGCGCGCCCAGCAGCTCGCCGGTGGCCTGCCGTGCGTCGGCCCCGCCCTGGCGGCGCCGCTGGAGGCCCGCGCACTGGCCGTTCTCGGCCGCGCGGAGGCGGCAGCGGGCGCGCTGGAGCGCGCCGAAGTCGCGCTGGAACGGCTCCCCGAGCAGGAGCAGATCGGGTCAGCGTTCGGCTACTCGGAGAACCAGCTCCGTTTCCACGCTGGGAACGCGTGGACGCACCTCGGGGACACCGCGCGAGCCGCCGAGAACCACGGGCAGGCGCTCGCCCTGTACCCGGCCGACGACCTCACCGACCGCACCCTGATCCGCCTGGACCAGGCCATGTGCATAGTGCAGGACGGCGACCTCGCCGGGGCAGCCACCACCGCGACCGCCGCCATCGAGGAACTGCCCCGTGAGCACCGCTCCGCCCTGATCATCTACCGTGCCGAACAGCTCGCGGATAGGGTTCCGCGGCAGGCACAGACGGTGCCGGAGGTGCGGGTGCTCCGCGAGACGCTGGCGCTGCCCTCCGGGCGAGGGAGGGACTGACCCACATGGTGACGATCGACCGGGCGACCGAGACGGACGCCGAGACGATCTCCGCGCTGCTGGGGGAGATCGAGGCGTACTACGGCGGCGACAACGTGCCCGGCGATCTCACGCAGGTACGGGCTGCGCTGTTCGGTGACCGGCCTGCCGCGACGGTGCTACTCGCCCGCGAGGGTGAGCAGGTCCTGGGCATGGCGTCCTTCACCTTCCTGTGGCCGGCCTCTGGCGCTGAGTCGTCGCTGTACTTGAAGGAGCTGTACGTGCGCGAGGGGGCACGGCGGCGCGGTATCGCACGTGCGCTCATGGACGCGCTTCGTGACGAGGCGACGGACGCTGGCTGTTCTCGGGTGGAGTGGACGGCGGACCGGGACAACCCGACGGCGCTGGCCTTCTACGAGGCGTTGGGCGCTGAGGAGAACCGGGGGAAGGTTTTCTTCCGGTCGGAGAAGTAGCCGCGCGCAGACATGACGAATGCGCCCCCGCCCGGCCCGAAGGCCAGAGCGGGGGCGTTCGTGATATACGAACCCCGCTCGCGCGGGGAGTAGGGGCGCCACTCTCGCGGCGACCTGAGCCCTCATCGGGCCACCCCCGCTCGCGCGGGGACACGGCACAGCTTACGCACGAACCCCGCTGGTGCGGGGTCAACTCGTCCGTGGCGGGTATGGCCGGCCGATCCCCGCGTGTGCGGGGGCCACAACGGGGGCCACTGACCCTCGATGGGGATAACCGGCCGATCCCCGCAGGTGCGGGGCCGACGGGGATCAGACTGCCACAGTGCCGCGGTCCGTGCAGCCGTTTCAGGGAGAAAGGACCGCTCGCGCCGTGTCGCGCGGCCATTCGGCGGTGCCTCGTCGGCGCGGCGGTGATGTCGGCAGACGGGCGCGCGCGTGCGTACTTGACACTTCGCATCACGTGCTGCATAGTTGGGTTCATCGCCAAGGGCAACCGCCCAAGGCACCACGGAGAAGGAGCCTCCGTTGACCACCACCGCCCGAGTCGAATGGCACCGCGAGGTCGAGGGCCACTTCCTCCACGTCCGCCCCGAGACCGCCGTTACCGGCATGGGAGACCACCTCGTCCGCATCCTCATCCACTTCCACGAGGACGGCCCCACGACCTGCGACTGCCGCAGCGTCCACGTCCAGAGCGGCAACAGCCACGACTTCGACCCCGAGCTGTGCGAGACGGTCCTCCGCGACGCCGGATGGAAGGTCACCGGCCCCTGGAGCCGACGCCGCGCCTGTATGACCGCCCCCGTCGCCGCCTGCTGACCGACACCACACCGGGAGACCTCATGACCACCACCACGAAGTACGGCGAGTACACCCTCCTCACCGAAGACGCCACCGCCCAGACCTTCACCGAGTACGTCGTCGGAGCCCTCGGCGACCACAGCGAGGACTACGACACCGCCGCCCTCACCGACGCCTACCGGGCCGCTCTGAACGAGCAGCTCCCCACCGGCGTCACCCTCGTCGGAGACGAGGTCTTCGGCCCCTACCCGGTCGACGCGGCGCTGTGCGAGCAGATCCCGGCCGCGTGGGACGCCGTCGACTTCTGGGCGATCGCCGAGAAGCACGACCGCACCGCCTGACCCCCACGGAACATGCGAGCGGCCCGCCACCCGATGAGCCCGGGGGCGGGCCGCTCCGGCACGGAAGGAGCCCGCACCATGCCCGACGATACCCGCGAGCTGTGGACCGCCCAGCAGGTAGCCGACCACCTCGGCACGACCTCCACCGGCAGCGTCCGCGGCACCCTCTCCCGTCTCGGCGTTGCCGCCGTCGAGCACCGCCCCGGACCGTCTGGGCGCGTCCAGGCGTACTACGACGCCGCACAGGTCCGCGCCGCCCTGGCAGCCCGCCCCGGCCGTGGCCACCGCAGCGACCTCAATGCCAGCTGACTCCGGACGCACGAAGCGCCCCCGCCCGCCGGCCGCGAAGGCCAGCAGACGGGGGCGTTAACGCGCGGCGTGAAATTTCCACGGCCAGAATTAAGGGTCAGGGGTAGGTGCGTCGGGTCGGGTCCAGCGCCGCCACGGTCAGGTCCAGCAGGCCGCCGCCGTCCTCCGAAGGCTCCGGGTCGGGCTCCGGCGCACTGCTCGAGCACGTGTACCGAGTCGAGCCCTCCGTGACGGGCGAGCAGGAGTACGTCACCCCGTCGTGCGTGAACGTCCAGCCCGACGGCGAAGGCCCGGCCGGGCCCTGCTCACCGCGGGGGCCCGGAACAGTCGAGTCCGCGCCCGGCTCTCCTCGAGGCCCACGCGGCCCCGGCACCGTGGAATCCGCACCGTCCTGACCGTCCTCCCCAGCCTCCGGGGTGATCGTGGGGGCCGGCTTCCCGGACGGACCGGGCTTCCCCCGGCGCCCTTCCGGCCCGGGCGGGCCGGGCACCGGGACGGGAACCTCGACCCGCTCCGGGAGGTCGTCCACAGCCTCCGCGGGGTCCGGCACAGCCGGCGTGTCCCCGTTGGCAGTGATCTGGTTGCGGAGCGTCCGCACGTCCCCGGCGAGCGTGCTGACCGCCTCCCCCCGC
Source organism: Streptomyces hazeniae (assembly GCF_031845485.1). Taxonomy (NCBI): domain Bacteria; kingdom Bacillati; phylum Actinomycetota; class Actinomycetes; order Kitasatosporales; family Streptomycetaceae; genus Streptomyces; species Streptomyces hazeniae. The sequence continues at coordinate 62,604 of NZ_JAVREQ010000022.1, read as the reverse complement.
CGGTTCGCCTCATCAGCGAGCCCATCCGCGCGGTCGTTCGCCGCGTCGACACGCAGCCACACCAGCAGCACCGCGCCACCGAGGATGAGGAGCGCAGCAACGACGGCAAAGGCCCGCCACCGGCGCGTCAGCACGTGCTTCGTGCGGGTCACGTCGTCGTCCCTTCGAGTTCGCCGATGCGGCGGTTGAGCCGGGCATTGTCGGCGCGCAGCTCGTCGACTTCGCGTTGCAGCGCCGCGACCTGGCCGTGCCCGGCGGCGAGTTCGGCGTATGCGTCCGCGAGCTTGCGTTCGGCGGCGGCGAGCTTCTCCCGCACGTCCGCGCGTTCCTCTTGCAGCTCGTTCACGAGCCCGCCGTACCCGGTCAGGACGACACCTTCGTGGTTCGTGCGCCCGGCTCTCCGGTGCCCGTACAGGGCGGCGCCGGCCGCTGCGAGCCCGGTCACAAGGAGCGCAACGGACCCGAGCATCGCAGCGTCCACGCGAGTGCCTCCATGGTGCGTGCAGGGCCGTTACGGTCACGGGGCAGCAGTGCCGCCTCCGCTTCCGGGCCCAGCGTGGTTGACCGTCTCCGTGACGCCGGGGCCCTCGCCGCCGGCGCCGGAGGTGACGATCGCGGTGAGCAGCGCGACTACGGCGGCGAGCCCGCCGACGGAGAACGCCGCGCCCCAGTCGACGTCGACGAGGCCCATGCCGTCGCCGCCGAGCAGGGCGAGCACGGCTTGCGCGAAGGTGCGCACCATGCGTTCGAGGGTGGCTCTCCAGAATGCAGCGGTGGTCATGACGGATGTCCGTTCTCTCGAAGGGGTGTGACCAGGCTTTTCGGCGATCGCCGAAGAAGGGTCAGGTGGTGACGGTGAAGCCGTGCCGCCGCCCAAGGTCCGTCAGCGACGACCGGCCGGGCATGCCGTCCGCGTCACCGCCCGGAGCGGTGCCCCGGTAGCCGAGCCGCTGCTGCCACAGGCTGTAGGCGCTGAGCGTCGCCGTGCCGAAGTGGCCGTCCGCGAACCGCGACGACAGCAGCCCCTCGGCGACGAGAGCGGCCTCCACCACCTTCGCGGGGCCGTACGAAACCGGCGTGCCCTGCTTCGGCGGATCGCTCTTGGCCGCCTTCCGCAGCCGCGACAGCGACACCGCGGGCTTCGCCACGCCCGGCAGCTTCACGCGCTGCCCGGCCCGGATGACGTCCGGGTCCTTGATGCCGTTCAGGGACGCCACCTTCGCGACGGTGGTGTCGTACCGGTCGGCGATCTCCGACAGGGTGTCGCCCGGCTTCACGGTGTACGTCGCGGCGCCGTCCCCGGACTCCTTCTCCGGCCCCGGGCTGTACTTCGGCCGCCCGTACCCGGCGATCTCCCGCTCGCTGCGGACTCGGCGGGCGCACACGTTCGCGGTGTTGCCCTCGATCGTGTAGACGCGGGAGCCGGACACGCCGGTGACGATGCCGACGTGGTCGATGTGCCCGATCGAGTCGGAGCCCGCCCAGTCGATGAACACGATGTCGCCGCGGCGGATGCCGCGCGCGCCGGAGTGCCACTGCCCGGCTTCCTTGAAGCGCTGCGCGTGCCACACGGTGTACGCGTAGTCGGTGCCGAAGCACACCTCGGCGTGGTTGCCGGACTGCACCGCCCAGTACGTCACCGCAGCGTTGCACCACGGCCAGTTCCCGCGGAACGCTGGCCCGTTGCGCTGCTCGTACCACCGTTGAATGGCGTTGGGCTCCCGCATGCCCAGGGACCCCTCAGCCTTGCGGATCATCGCCTCTACTCCGGACATGTCGCCTCCTTCAGAACGTCGCGCTGAGCCATCAGATAGGCGGCAGCACCAAGCAGCCTGTTCGGGTCGTCCTGAAAGCAGCCGAGACCCTTGTTGCAGAACGCGCAAAGGAGCCCGCGAACCGCCCCGGTGTCGTGATCGTGGTCGACATGCAGGCGGTGCTGCGGGGTATCCCCGCACGCCGCACACTTGCCGTCCTGCTCGGCGAACATCCGGTCGTAGTCCTGGATGGTGATGCCGTACCGAGACTTGAAGTGAAGTCCCTGTCGCGTGCGGTTGTCCTGCTGCTGTCGCGCCTCGCGCTGTGTACTGGCGCGGCAGGAGCGGCACGCGCTGTAGAGGCCGTCACGACGTCGTCCGTCAGGGGAGAACGCGGACCGCGCCTTGTCCTCCTGGCAGACGGAACACACCTTCGTCGCGGTCACGACGGCTCGCCTTCTTCGGCCTGCCCGGTGGTCGGGGTGTCCGGCGCGGCGGACGTGTTCTCGCCCTGCTGGCCGTCGTCGGCGCCGGCGCCGTCCTCGACCGGCCGGGCCTCCGTGCCGGTGTAGACCCCGGCCATGTCCGGCGTGCCGAACCGGGCGCGCAGCAGCGCCTCCTCGTCCTTGGTGGTCGGCCCGTTGCTGGTGCGGCGCAGGAGCCGCGCCTGCTCGTGTTGATCCGGCCGGCCCTCGACCGGTCGTTCCTCCTGGCCCATGGGTGAGCCTCCGTCCGTGCATGAGAAAGGCCCCGGCCGGTCGGCTCGGGGCGTACAAGGGGGTGGCGCTGCGCTGCGCCTACGTGCCTGCGTCGTACGGGCTGAGGTTCGGGCTGGCGCTGGTGTCGTTGACGGGGGTCGCGGCCTGCCCGATCACGTCGTTCCCGAACCGGCGCACGCCGGACACGGACGAGCTGAGGTAGATCGCCGTCCCGGCCTCCGTGCCCGATCCCCACTTCTCGTAGGTGTTGAGCGTCAGCGTCAGCCGGGTGACGTTCGTGGTGACCCGGTAGCCGTTGCCGGTACCGTCCGCCCGCCCGGCGCCCTTGACCCGGTTGCCGTGCACCTTGAGTCGGGCGCTCGTCTCGAACACCCACAGGCCGTGCGACTGGCACAGCGACAGGTGATTGTCGGAGATCACCATGTCCGTGCCCGTCTCGACGGTGAGCAGGCTCGATCCGCAGTCGTAGACGCGGTTGCCGCTGATGTGCCCGCCCGCGAGCTGAGTCGTCGAGATGCCCGTCCCGCCCACGGACCGAATGATGTTGCCGGTCACCTCCGGGTCGGTGCAGTACGTCATCCGGATGCCGTGCGCCCCGCCGGTGACGATCTCGTTGCCGCGCACCTGCACGGCGTTCCACCGGCCGGTCGACTCGCCCTGCACGAGGATCGCGTCGGCGTAGCTCCCGGCCTGCCGGATGATGTTGCCCTCGACGAGCTGCACCGTGTTCCACGCGGACGCCCCGGTGTCGACGCCGGCGTCGTTCGTCCGGTCGGCGGTCTTGCTGGAGTCGAGGGTGCGCAGCCAGATTCCGGCGCCGCAGCCTTGGATGATGTTCCGCGCGATCACGGACTCGTCCCAGCAGTACGACTTGACCGCGTACTGCGCGAGCCCCTCGAAGGTGTTGTTCTCGACGCGGATCCGCTTGTGCGGGTGCCCGGCCGTCGTGCTGTGCGAGCCGACGCCGGCGGGCCACGCCACGGTGCCGGGGGTGCCGGACGCGCCGACGTAGCAGCGCCGCATGACCACGTCCTGGCACACGGTGTGGTCGTAGGGGCCAAACGCGCCGAACAACGTGACCCGGCCGGCGAGGTCGAACTGGACGGCCTCGGAGAACGCGCGGCCGCCGGTGTCGAGGTAGCCGAGGAACCGGCAGCCCTCGATGAGCCCGTGCCGGGTCGAGTTGAGTTCGATCGCGTGGTAGCCGCCAACGTCCCGGATCTCCAGGTCGCGGATCACCACGTTCTCGGCGTGCCCGATCGAGATGGCCATGTCCGGGTCCGTGGGCGCGTCCGTGGCGCGCATGTCCCACACGCCGCCCTCGATGACGAGGTTCCCGTGACCGGTGTAGCCGCCGAAGTTCTGGTCGGCGTCGCCGTTCACCAACAGCGTGCCCGTGGTGCCGCGCACGAACACCGCGCCGGGCATCAGCGTCAGCCGCGTGTTGCGACGGACCCGCAGCGGCAGCGACGCCAGCCGGTACGTGCCGGGCGGCACAAGGACCTGCCCGCCCCCGGCACCCACGCACTGGTCGAGGGCGGCCTGCACGGCGTTCGCGTCGTCCGCGACGCCGTCCCCGGCCGCGCCGTAGTCCCGCGGGTTGAAGATGCGCAGCGCTTCGAGGCTGCCGCCGCCCTCGTACCCGTCGACCGTGAGCGTGCCGGTCACGTTCAGGTCGTCGATCGTGGCGCCGCCGGTGACGTCGAGGCCGCCCGCGACGACCGCGCCCTGCAGCAGCTCGACGAGCCCCTGCACCTGCCCGCCCGCGCTGCGGGACAGCGCCCCGGCGGCCTGCGCGAGCGCGTCCTGCGCGACCTCCCGCCCGGCCTGGTACCAGCGCACCGGCTGAGACTGCGCGTCAAGGTACTCGTACTCGATCTCCGGCTGCGCGCACTTGAACGGGCGCACCGCGCCGGGCTGCGAGTGCCCGGCCGGGTTGGACCGGAGTTCCCCGATGGGGGTGGTGCCGTCGACCTCGAACAGCGCCGTCACGAGCTGGCCGGTTCCGGCGACGCGCACGTTCAGCGGGTAGTCGGGGACGACGTTGCCCAATGCGTCGGTGAGGACGTCGGACGGTGTGCCGCCGTAGGTGTACAGAGCCATGCAGAGATCCCCCTCAGTCGATCCAGTAGGTGCCGCCGCCGAGGTTCACCCACGACACGCCCTCGCCCTGCTGCGACCACCACACGACGGTGCCGGGCCCACCCACGCTGCTCGAGGTGTTGGCGTCGAGGACTTCGATCCGCCCGGCAGGGACGGTGGGGTCGCCGGCCATGGAACACACCACGGCCATCTGGCCGGGCTGGTCCTGCGGGACGCAGTCGTTCGGCACCGTGCCCAGGGCGACCCCGGTGTTCGGGATGACGGCGCTGTCGGTGCGCTCGACCTGCCCGCGGATCCACACCTGGCTGCCGATACGGCGCACCTCCGGCCGGAAGCTGGACGTCTGGTGGCCAGTAGCGAGGGCGAGGGGCCGCCACTCGGGGTCGGGCTCGTACACGGTCGCCCACACGTTGGCGGCAGCCGAGGTCTTGAGCCACGCCGAGCCGTCCTCGGCGGTGACCAGGGTGTGCAGCGGCGCGGACGCGAACGTCGCGTCGCGGTCCGCGATGTCGACGGCGTGCTGCACGAGGTGCGGGTCGAGAGCCTGCGCCAGCGCCGCGACCGCCGCGGGCCCGGTCGGTGCGTCCCCGCCTCCGGGGACGGGCAGGTTCGCGTATCCGACTGTCGCCACAGGGCGCCTCCTAGGTGAACGTGATGCGGATCGTGCCGCGGGTGAACGCGGCGTAGTCGCGGGAGCCGTTGGCGTAGATCGCCAGACCCCGGGCCGCGCCCGTGGCGAGCTTGTTCGCCCACGAGCCGGGCAGGGGCGCGGTGCCCTTCGCGCCGGTGGACAGCGACAGCAGGTTCTCGGGGCCCTCGTCGAGGTCGAGCTGCCCGCCGGGGGGTGAGGTGTGGTCGTGCAGGTACAGGTGCATCGGCACCTTCGAGTTGCGGCCGGAGCCTGAGCGGCGGGTGAAGGCGACGGTCATCTTCGCGACGGTCTTCCCCGCGCACGCGTCGGCGATCTTGCTGCCGTAGAACCATCCGCCGCGCCGGTTGCCGCGCCCGGTCCAGTCGCCTTGCATCGGGTAGTCCGCGTACTCGTCGGGCCGCCCGCCCCGCCACGAGCCCGACGAGTTCGGGGAGATGCTGACCGGTTTCGGGGCGCCCTCGGCGGGCGCCTCCGGGCTGGTGTCGGTGGGGTTGTCGACCTGCGCGTACAGCTCGACCTTCCCGTCCCGGGACTTCCTCATGTACAGGCCGTTGACGGTCTGCCACCCAGCGCCGGACGGCGCCCCGGACCCCCACGTCGCCGCGCGCACCACCTGCACATCGAGGGACTCATCCCGGGCGTACTGCCGCACCTGCGCCTCGTCCGCCTCGCCCGGGTCCTCACCGAGCCGCCACAGCACCACCGGCCGCGCCCCGGGCCGCACCGCGACCCAGTCGCCGGCGGCGCGTGCGCGGTAGGCGTCGGTGCACGGGACGTCGGTGATGAGCGCGCCGCGCATCTCCAGGTTGACGGTGCCGGCTTCGGTGACGTCGACGACCTGCGCGGAGATGGTGCCGCCCGCACCGGCCGGGGTCATGGCGCGGGCGAGGTCTTCGCCCAGGCGCCGCGCCGCGTCGCTCATGCCGTCGTCCTCCGGGTCGTCGTGCGGGTCGTGCAGGACATGGAGGCGCCGCCGAGGGCGTACGGGCAGGAGTCGATGATGTGCCGCTGCCACTCGCCGGGCCGGACCTCGACGTCGACGACGTCGCCCGGCTCCAGGGCGGGGTTGCACACCGCGGTGAAGGAGAGGCTCGACTGGACGCCCAAGCTGTCGGCGAGCCGTGCGCGACCGACGTTGTAGGCCTGCCCGGTGGAGGTGATCAGGGGCGAGCTGTACCGCTCGACGCGGAGCCGCACCCCGGAGAGTCCGAGCCGCTGCGGCGCGAGCGGGTCCTCGATCGGATCCGGCCCGGCGTACGTCAGCGAGTTGGGGTCGTCGTCCCACACGAACACGGGGCCGACCGTCGCCGTACCGTCGCCGCCGTCGCCCGTGACGACCCACAAGTTCACCACGCCCTCGGCGGACTGCTCCTCGGCGGGCTCCACCATCGCCAGCCCGTACGGCACCCGCCACACCACCGGGTCGGCGAGGGTAGGGATCGGCGCCATGGTGAACACCCCGCGGGCGTCCACCCAGCATTCGGCGCCCAGGGCGGCGGCGATACCGGTCTGCGTCCCGGACTCGTCCGTGCCACCCGACAGGGCCGCCCACCGGTCCTCGTCCACCACGAACCGCGGCACCGGCGTGGCCTGGTCGACGCCGCGCCGCCACGACACCGGAGTCGCCGGCAGGGCTTCGCCGACGAGGGCGGGCACCAGGTCCCCGGCGGTGTCCGGGCCGACGGTCCGCGCCGTCGGAAACGACGCGGACCGGATCGGTTCCTCCAGCCCCAGCAGGTCGAGTTTCGCGCCAAGCCGCGTGCGCTTCACGCCGTCGACGACGTACACACCGGCCGGGATCCACTCCACGTCCATGCGCGGCCCAGCGATGCCCTGGAACAGGCGGACCTGCGTCGCCTCGGTGTTGATGCCCGCGGCTCCCAGCGTCACGTCGAGGAGCTCGACGTCCGCCGAGTAGCGGCACTCCGCGGTACGGTCCGGCGTCACCGTGCCGTCCCCGCACCGCGCCGGCAGCCACGTCACGCCGCCGTCGTTGCTGTACTCCGCGCGGCGCGGCCGACGGGCGGCCGGGCCGGTGACCGCCTCGCGGGCCGCGTCCGACAGCCACTGCATCAGGTCACGCCGTTCGTGCTGAGCGCCGCCCACGACGGGTACGACGCGGCGACCGCGTCCCACGTCGCGAACTGGTCGACGACGTGGTCCCACGACCAGCCGGGCAGACGCATCGGCTGCCCGGCCGTGGCCGGCCGGGCGATCGGCTCGATCGTGAACGCCACGGCGTAGCCGCCGGTCGAACCGAGCTTCCCCGTCGGGGTCTCGGCGATGTCACCGGGGACGAAGTACGCGTCCGGGGTCTGGTACGCGGCCCTCACCTGCGCCAGCAGGATGCCGGACCGCAGCAGCTTCCGCACCCGCTCGATGTCCTCACGGAGCACGTCGACGGTCACCGGCCGGGTCGCGGCCTGGTGCACGTCGTAGGCGATCACCCGGTACGGCGACCCGGCGACCACGGTGGCGTCCTGACGCCCGGCCGACTCCTGCCCGTACGGGGAGGTGAGCTGTACCCGCGCGGAAAGCGACGGGTCGTCGAGGGACTTGATCCACAGGTCGCGGACGGCGCCCGGCGCTGGGGCCGGGACGGTCACCGCGAGCTGCGAGGAAGGTCCCTCGCTGCCGTCCTGGTAGAGCGCGGTCGCCGTGTAGACCACGGCCGCGCCGAGCGGCGCTTCGTGGTCGTACGCCGTGCCGACGCCCTCGACCGCCCACGCCGCGTCACCCGACCGGACCGGGACCGGCTCCGGGGCGCCGGGGTCCTGCCGCACGATGCGGACCTGCCACACCTCGTCGGCGTCCGCGAGCGGGGTACCGGCCGTGTAGTCCACGGACAGCACCACCCCGGCCCACGGCTCGTCGACGATCGCGGCGAGCCACCCGTCCGGGCTGGTGATCCGGCTCGGCGGCGTCACGTGCGGCGCCGCCGGGTCCACGATCATCGCCATGCGTTGCCCTCCCTACTTCACTCCTGCTCGCTTCCGGCGCCGCGCCTTGTCCATGCCGTCGTCGACGCGCTCGTCGACGAGGGCGACGAACTCCCGCTCCCCGATGCGCAGCACGACGGTGTCGCCGCGGCGCAGCGCCCCGTCCTGCCCGCCCGGCGACGAGGCGCCGTGAGCGGGCGCGGCCGCGTGCGCGTAGCTGCGCGCGACCACGGGGGCGACGGTGGCCATCCCGGCGACGACTGCAGCGCCGACCTCTTCGCCGACGAGCCGCATCGACTCGCGGTGGTCGAAGATCCGCGTCGAGGATCCGACACGTGCCAGCTCCGGGCCCTGCTCGCCGAACATCGACCAGCCCGGCCGGGGCCGCCCGCCGCGGGCGTAGCCCTTGCCGGTGAACCCGTACCAGCTGCTGAACATCCCGGAGTTCGTGCCGCGGGCCCGGGGGCCGACCAACACGCCGTCACCGCCGCGAGATTCCACGTTGGTGCCGGACAGGGTGCCCGCCGTGTGGCCGACACCGGCGTGCGTGATTCCCACGGTGAAAGGCGCTTTCACGCCGCGCTGCCAGCCGGGCGGCGCCCCGCCGGCGAACGCGTGCGTGCTCCACCGTCGGTGCGGCCGCTGGCCGCGGATGACCGACTCGATCGCGGAGACGAACCCGCTGCAGTCCCAGCTGGGGTTGCCGTTGCCGCCCCACTGGTACGGCTTGCCGTGCTGCGTGCGCGCCCAGCGCAGCGCGCGGGCGACGGCCGGGCCGCCGATCGCCGCGCCGCCGCGCTTGTCGGCCTCCTTGCTGTAGCCGAACAGCGCGCTGATCATCCGGTCCGGGATGCGGCGCAGCATCTTCCCGAAGCCGGTGTCCATGCCCGGGAAGTTCGCCAGCAGCGGCCGCACGACGGTGTTGACGCCGGCCCGTGCGGACGCGGCGATGCCGTCCTTCAACCACGACGTGGTCGCCTTGACCGCCGACCAGACCGCCGACCCGGCGCCGCCAAGCTTGTCGCCGATCCACCCGAAGATGCCGCCGTCTGCAAACCGCTGGTGCGGAACGACCCCGCCCGCGGCGTACGCGGACTCGACCGACGTGCGCGGGTTGCCGCCCAGCAGCGGCGACAGGGCCTGCCGCACACCTCGCGCGCCGCGCGAGGTGGCGAGCTGGTTCATGCCGTTCACGAACCGTGCCCCGACGGCGCGGGTGAACTCCGGCCGCATGATGGACTCGCCGCCCGACAGGGACAGACGGCCGCCGGACGGCGACGCAAAGTGGTGCACGTCGCGGCCCGGGGTGTAGCCCGGCATGATGCCGCCGGACGCGAACTCGAACCGCGGCAGCTTCTTCGCCCCGAACGCGCCCGCGACCTTGTTCCACACCCCGCGGATGCCGTTGTTGTAGACGGTGTCCACGATGAACTGGATGGGCTTGCGGGCGATGCTCTTGAGCTTCGACCACTGCTCGCCGATGACCTCCTTCGCATGCCGGAACGCCGCGCCGAACAGGCGGACCGCTGAGCGGCCCTTGTCCAGCACGGGCTTGATCGTCTTGTCGTACAGCCAGCGCACGACGGACGCGACACCGTTGAACGCCGGTTTGATCGCGTTGCGGTACAGCCACGACGCGACCGCCCCCACGCCACGGAAGATCGCGCGGATCATCGCGAAGTACCGGGAGATCACGTTCCGCCACAGCCACGTCGCCACGTTGGCGACACCGCGGAACGCGGGCTGCAGCGCGTTGCGCCACAGCCACAGCCCGGCCGCGCCCACCGCGCGGACGGCGACCATGACGCCGCGCATCGCGCCCTGCACGATGTTCCGGAACGTCGTCGACCGCTTCCACAGGACGACGAACAGGGCACCCAGCGCGACGAGAGCCGTGATGACGATGCCGATCGGGTTCGCGCGCATGGCCGCGTTGAGCAGCCACTGCCCCGCGGCGGCGGCCTTCGTCGCGACCGTGCCGGCGACCATCGCCGTGCGCTGCGCCGCCAGCGCGACCGTGGACCGCACCGTCGCGGCCATCGTCCGGGCCTGCGCCGCCACCCACGCCCCCGCGGTACGGGCGGCGTTGCCGGTGGCGGACGCCGCCGTCGCGACGAACGAGCCGACCGCGCGGGCCCGAGCAGCTGCCCAGCCCATCCCGGCCCGTAGCGCCGTCGCGGTCCACGTCGCCGCCGTACGGGCGGCGTTGACGACGGCCGCGCGGGACGTCGCCAGGAAGCTGCCCACCGCGCGTGCACGCGCGCCCGCCCACGCCGCGCCCGACCGGGCCGCCGACGCGACCCACCGGGCCCCGGTGATCACGGCCTGCTTCGCCGCCTGCGCACCGACGACCGTGTAGTAGCGGACGGCGAACGCCGCGAACCGGACGTGCCCGGCCGCTGTCCTCGCCGCCGTACCCGCGGCCTGCATACCGCCCCACAGCGCGCGAGCGCCGGACACCGCGGCGGCCGCGACCTTGAACGCGATGACCGCGCCGACGATCGCCATGACCGCGGTCGCCGCCGCCCGCATCCGTCCCGGGTCCGCGGACAGCCACTGCCACAGCTCCCGCACCGGGGCGAGCGCCGTGGCGAAGACGGGCGCGACCGCCCGCGCGGCGGGCACCACGTCCTGCATGACGACCGTGGCCAGTCCCTGCATGGCGTCGCGCTTGAACTGCTCGAACTGCACCGCGGTGTTGTCCCGCAGGTCGTCGCCCGCCTTCCGCGCCGCGCCGCCGACGCGGCCCAGCGCGTTCTCCGCCTTGGACGGGTCGAGCGCGAACAGCGCGTCTCCCATGTCCTCGGCCTTGGTGCCGAACAGCTCGATCGCCGCGGCGTTCCGTTCCGCGCCGGGCGGCATCGCCCGCAGCCGGTCCAGCACGGTGTCGAGTGCCTTCCCTGCGGCCGGGCCGCCCTTTGCGAACGTCTTCACCATCGTGTCGGCGTCCAGGCCGATCGACTTGAACCCGCCGCGCACGCGTTCCCCGCCGGCGACGGCCTCGATCGTGAACTCCTTGATGGCGTCGGCGACGACGTCGGTGTCGCGGGCACCGGCCTTCATGCCCTGTGTCATCAGCCCGACGGCGGTCTTCGCGTCCAGGCCGACCGACCGGAAGATCGTGGAGTATTCGTTGAAGGTGTCCATCAGGTCATCGGCGCGCGGGCCCATGATCTGGAGGCCGCGGGTGATGACGTCGAACGCCTCGGTGGCGTCCTTCGCCAACCCGGTCTTGAGGATCTGCCCGACGGCGTTCGCGGTCTGACCGAGGTCCGTCTCGAACAGGCCGCTGACGTCGGCGACCTTCGTCGCGATCGACTCCAGCTGCCGCGTGGTCGCCCCGGCCGGGGCGATACCGGCAGACATGATCGCCCGCACGGCGGCGGCGCCGTCCTCGACGGACTCCGTGACCGCGCTGGTGTACAGGTTCCCGGCGGCCTTCCCGGCGCGCTGGGCGTCCTTCCCGGACAGCCCGAGCTGCGCCTGCAGCCGGCTGGTGGCCTTCTCCGCCTCCAGGCCCTCCATGAGCCCGGCGGTCAGCGCGGCGCCGGCCGCGACACCGACCGCCGCCGCGCCGGTCTTGAGCGAGTCGCTCATGCCCCGCGCGGCGGCCTCGCCGCCTTCCTCACCGGCCTCCCGGGAGGCTGTGACGATCGGCTCGCTGATCTGCCGGTCCAGCTCGCGGCTGAACCTGCTCATGTTCGGCAGGACGTCGACCCACACCGCTCCGGCACGCGCCACCGACGGCACCTCCCCGCGTCACAGCCGCCCGGGGGCGACCTGCTGCACGATGTCCTCGTAGCCGCGCCGCGCCTGCACGGCGGCCTTCCGCGCGGCCTTCTTCTCCTGCTTGCGCCGCTTCGCCTCGCCGGGCCGCGGCAGCCGCTCGGGGTAGGGCACCTCCGGGGAGCCCTCCTTGCGGTGCACGTTCTGCGTGAACGTCAGCAGACCGCCGAGCAGGTCGGCAACGTCGTGCAGACGCCAGTCCGCCAGCGTCCACGCGGAACCGTTCACCGCCCTGCCGACCGCCCCGTCGACGGGCAGCCCCTCGGCGAGGACCCGCAGCTTCCGCAGCGTGATCTCCCCCCGGAAGTACGCGGCGAGCGGCCCGTCCCGCCCGTACCCGGGGTACCGGTGCAGGTCGGCCTCTACCGCTTCCGGGTGCTCCCCGAGGACGTCGAGGACCGTGTAGGGCGCCCATTCTTCAGCTCACCCTTCATGTCCTCCATCGCCGCCATGCGCACGAAGTTGACGTCGGACGGGTCACCGCCCGCCTCGACGAACTTGTCGTACTGCTCGTCGCCGAGCATGGCGCGCGCCAGCTCGTCATCGTCCTCGGCGTCGTCGACGGCCTTCTTCCACGCCGACGGGGCGAACATCGGGTGCGGCATGGTGAACGTGCCGCCGGGGCCCTCGAACTCGATCTCCTCGCCGCCGACCGCTTCGGCGTACTGGGCTCGGACAGCGGACAGGATGTACCGCTTCTTGTTCGGCTTGCTCATGATCTCGTCTCGCTTTCAGGTGGGCCGGTGGGTGGACCGGAGGTGCGGGGCGGCGCGGCCCACCCAGGGCGCCGCCCCGCACCGGTCGATGCGCGTCAGGGTCAGGGGACGACAGGCGGGGCGTAGTCCCGCCAGCCCGGCCCGTCGATCCACGTCTGCGAGTCCGTGCCGGCACCCTCGTCGAAGTACGCCTGATAGGTGACGGCACGGCTGATCTCCGCGGTGCGCACCCACTGCTCGTCGTCGCGCTCGGTGCGCAGCGCGGCGGGCATGTGCCGCACCACGTACAGCGGGTTGCCCGTCGCCTTGTTCAGGTCGCGGGCGATGAACACCAGCCGCCGGTACAGCGTCGGCGGCGTCTTCGGCCGCGACCACGTCCACGTCGCCGAGCCCATGTCGGGGAAGTGGTCCAGCAGCAGGTTCTCGTACAGGCAGACCGCCGCGGCGTTGGTCTCCTGCGGCACCCACGCCGCGGTCTGGATGTCGGTCTCCACGTCCGACCGGGTCGGCATCGCCGCCTGCCCCGACTCGACGTCGGACATCGACAGGTCCCCGGAGAAGGTGACGCCGTCGCCGTTGGTGTAGCCGACCGGCAGGTAGCCGGTGGGCAGCTCCTGGAGGACGCCGGCCTCATCGAACGGCGCCGTGACCGCGGGGGCGTCGGCGTCGGCCGCGAAGATGGCGTACGACAGGGCCTTGCGGATCAGCGACGTCTGGAGCGCCGCCATCGTGTCGAAGTCGGCTGCCACCATGGCGCCCACTCTCCTTTCCGGAACGAGTCCCGCGCGGGCGCGGGCGTGCAGATGGGTACGCGCGTCTCAGGTGCGCGCGGCTACGCGGTGGGTGAGCCGGTAGGAGGAGACCGTCCGCTCGACGGCCGGGTTGTTGTAGGGCACGTGGCCGGGCATCGAGTCGGTGGCTACGTCGTCGATGACGAGCCCTCCGGCGAGTCGGCCGCGGGCGGCGAGCATCGACTCGTGCGCCGCGCCGGCCAGCTCCCACATCAGGGTGCGGGTCTCGGCGAACGCCTGGACGTCGAGGGCGTTCTCACCGCTGACGCCGTCGTCGCCGCCGCCGGGTACCACGGCGACGAACAGCAGCGGCAGCCGCTCCTCCAGATCGGACGGCAGGGCGTTGACGACCCGGACGCCAGGGTGTCGGGAGCGCAGCCACAGCGTCGCCGCGTACTCGAGGTCCGGCACGGGAGGTCACCCGCCGTCCTGGAGGATCGGGCCGCTGCGCGCGGCCCGGCCCAGGATGCGGCGCCGCTCCTGGTTGGTGTCGCCGAACTCCACCTGCTCGGCGTCCTCCCGGTCGGCGATGACCCGGGCGGTGGGGCGGCCCTTCGGCCGGGTGTCCTCCTCCACACGGATCGCCTCGGCGAACTCGTCCGACACCTCCGTGCGGGCGAGGGACTTCGCGCGGGGCTCGACCTGGTCGGCGACCTTCCGCAGCGCGCCCCGCACCTGCTTCGACCGCATCACCTCGCCGATACCGCGCCGGTCCGGCTGGAAACGGCGTCGTGTCATCAGCCGCTCACCTCCATCAGGATCGCTTCGGTGTGGTCCAGCACGCCGGCGAACGACCGGTGCACACCGGGCTCGCCGTCGACCTCGAACGTCCGGTCGCCGTACCGCACCCGGTCGCGCGCCTTGAGGTCCATGCCGCGCGGCCCCGCGAGCCGCCACCGGGTGATGACCTGCGCCTTGCCCTCGACGACTTCCGTGGAAGACATCGGCTGCACATTGCAGCCCGGCACGACGGTCTCCGTGGTCTCCCACGCCTCGTTGCCCCGGTCGTCCTCGACCGCCACCGCACGCAGCACGGTGACCGTGTCGCGGTACAGCGGGTGCGTGAAGCCGCCCATCAGGCGCCGTCCCCGCGGTTGAGGCGGTACGCCGACACCGCGGACGTCCACTGCGCCGACACGCCGACCGCAGCGGTCGCCGCGAACGTCACCGCGTCCGACCCGGTCGACACCTGCTGAATCGCAGGGTCGAGGCGGTAGATCGCGCGGGCCTGGTCGACGACGACCTCGGCGACCTCCGGCGGCGGCACGACGTACCCGTGGTCGTACGTCACGTCGATCTCGGCGTCCGCCTGCCACACCCCGGCCGTGCGCTTGAGCACACCGGAGCGGCGCAGCACCCGGTAGTCGTCGACCTCGACGCCGTCCACGGTCACCAGGTGCACGACCGTGACGGGGGCGGCGCGCAGGTGCAGGACCCGCGTACCGTCCCCGTCGGCCTGCTCCACGTCGCCGGTGACGCGGGTGACCGGGTGCCGGACCGCGCCGCGGAACCGCGCTGAGGCGGCGTGCAGCGCGGCCAGCAGCCGCACGTCGTCGGCGGGCAGGTCGAGAAACTTCGCGAGCTCGGCCGGCTCGGCGAGCAGCAGCGGGTCAGGCCCCGCCACCGTCGGCCGCCTTGTTCCGCGCGCCGGTGCGGGCCTTGTTGGTCGAGGTGCTACGCGCCTTCGCCGACAAGGTGCTCGCCTCGCCGTCGTCGACGGCCACGGCACCCGGGTAGTTGGGCAGGTCCGACTCCGAAAGCCGCATCGTGGTGTCGAACCCGTTCAGCTGCACCCGGTAGGTGCGCAGCGGCTCCCCCGGCTTGCTGGTGTCTTCCTTCATCACGTCCACCGCTTCCGTCGTGGTTGTGTGTCCACACGTCGTGTGCGGCGCCCCGTCGACCGGACACCGGCCGCGGGGCGCCGTCCACCACGCCACCGGCTCAGGCGGCCGTGAGGTCGAGCCGCGCGAACGCCGCCGGACGGAGCACGCCGAACGCGGCGCGCATCTCACCGAGCACGGCGACCAGGTTCCGCACGAAGAAGTCCTCGTGGCTGTCGGTGGCCGTGATGCTCGACTCCTCCCGGTCCCACAGGATCGCCTGCCGCCAGTCGCCGAGGTAGCCGACGCCCTCGGCGACGGACTCGGACTGAACGACCGGCAGGCCCCACAGCGGGTTCGCGCCGCCGGCCGCCGACGGGCCGCCGAAGTAGAACCGGCCCTGGCCGTCGGCGAGCAGGTCGAACCGCTCGGCGTCGGTGGGGTTGATGACGAACCCGGTGGGTGCGGCACGGCCGATCTTGCGGATCTTCGTGACGGCCTTCCGGGCGGTGGTCAGCAGGTCCGTGTCGTACGCCTGCGCCTGCACGCCGCTGATGGTGTCGAGGCCCTCGAAGTTCTCGCCGGTGCCGTCGCCGCTCATCATCTGGTCTTCCAGCTCTTCCTCCAGGCCGGCCTCGAGGAAGTTGTCGACCATCGTCTGCACCTGCGCCACATCCGAGATGCTGCGCTTGGTCATCGCCAGCCAGTGCGCGATCGTCTTCACGACCGCCGTCTTCCGCTGCATGGTGAACGTCGACTGCGGCTTGTAGCCGCCGCCGGTCGCGTTCACCAGCGGCCCGGCCGTGCCGCCCGACGTCGGCCGCGCCTCGGTCGTCGCCTCCGCCACCGGGGCGGCGTTGTTCGTGATCGAGGCGACCCGCGCGTACTCCACCGTGTCCGACGTGGTCGTGCCCTGCGTCACCAGCGACCGCAGCGTCAGCGGCCGGAAGAACTGCGAGAAGTCGTCCTGCAGACCCCTCCAGTCCGGCTGCACAAGCGCGCCACCGGAGCTGTCGCCGGCGCCGGTCGTCAGCGCCTTCGCGCCCCGCGCGGGCCGCACCAGGCTCTTGAACGTCGCCGGGCGGGACTGCACCCGCTGCTTCTCGCCGAACCGGCCGCCCGCCGCGGTGCCGAGCAGGTCCACGAACTCCGCGCTGCGCACGAACCGCTCACCGATGGACCCGCCGGCGGACTTCCCGCCGCCGTGCTGCGGCGCCGAACCGGCCGGCTCGCCCGGCCCGCCCACCTCGGACGCGAACTGCGCGACCGTGCTGTACGCGTCGCGGTCGGCCTTGGCCTGCCGCCACCGCTCGTCGGCGGCCTTCGCCTCCGTCAGCGCGGTCTCCACCGTGGTGCGCTCCTCGGCGGTGAACTCGCGGCCCTCCTCGGCGACCTTGTCCGCGATGGACTTCGCCGCCTGAGCGTGCCGCTGCCGCTCCTCGAACGCTTCCTTCACTCGCTGCTCGTACATCCGCTTACTCCTCGTCGGTGTCGTCGGCCGCCAGAAGGACGGCCAGGTCGGCACGCAGACGCAGATCAGCGGCGCCGCCACCGGCAGACGCGGAACCCGTCGGTTCCGTGTCGCGGGTGCCGGGCGTGGCCTTCCCGTCCGTGCTCTGCTGCGGCGGCTGGTCGCCGCCGTCCTGCGGTGCGCCGCCGTCGACGGGCCCGTCGGCCGGGGCCGCGGGCGCCGTCGCGGCCGCGGGTTCCGGGCTGGCGGGCCGGCCGGGGCCGGCGCTCTTCTCCGGCTCGGCGGCGGCGAGGACATCGCCGATCGCCTCGTGCGCGGAGCTGAGCCGGTCGTAGTTCGCCTGCGACAGCACACGGCCGGCCTTCGCGCCCTGCGCGAGCCGGGTCGCCTTCGCCGCGATCAGCTCCGTCTCCTGGTTCGCGCCGACCAGGCACGGCCCGACCTCGTGCAGCTTGAGGCGCCGCAGTTCGAAGTAGCCGCCCCACCGGTGATCGTCGTCGGTGACGAACGCCTCCTCCTCGATGTCGTAGGCGAAGGAGAACTGCGTGACGCGGCGGCCCTTGAGCAGGCGGTACACCTGCTGCGCGGTCGGGTTGGAGTCGAGGTCCTCGATCTGCCCCGTGATCTCCAGCCCGGCCAGAGTCTCGGTGGCCTTGACCACCGACCCGATGTGCGCGAACGGGTCACCCCACGCGTGGGACCAGATCACCGGGATCGGGTCGCCCTTCTCACCCCACGCCGCCAGGGTCTCGGTGAACGCCCCGGCGCGGACGACGTCACCCATCGAGTCCTCGTTGTCGAACACGCTGACCAGGGCGACGAACTGCCCCTCGGTCAGGCCATCGTCCGGGCCCGCCGCCTTCACACGCGCGGGCGCGTCCTTCGTTCGCATGCCTCACTCCTCCGCTCGCGCGTAGGTCAGATCGCAGTTGCAGTTCGCTGTCTGCGCCGACGAGCCGGCCGAATCGCCGGGCCAGCGCAAGCCGTTGCTGAACGTCTCGCCGAGCCGCACTGTCTCGCCGTCCATCCGCGCGTGCTCCGGCCGCGGCTTCGACCCGGTCCGCCACGTCTTGAACACCAGGCCCGACGCGTCGGCGGCGTCATGCCCGCCGAAGCTGCGGGCCTCCGTGCCTGCCGTTGCCGCGCGCAGAGCCGCCGTGGACAGCAGCGCCTCGCGGGCGCCGGCCACGGCCTGCCCGGTGTCGAGGTCCGGGTCGGCGACCCGGTCGGCGAGGTCTTCGTCGCCGGCCTGCACCAGCTGCGCGGCGTGCGTCGTCGCCGCGGCGGCCAGCCACGCCTCCATCACCGCCGGGTCCCAGCCGTCCGCGGTCGGGTTGAACTCGGCGAGGACTTCCCACGCCCCGGCCGCCGCGATGCGCAGCAGCCAGTACCGCACCGTCGCCGCCAGCTCCGCGGTACGCTCCGGCGCGGTCTCCGTCCACGGCAGCAGCGACGGCAGCGCGTCCTCGTCGCCGAGCACGTCGGCCAAGCGGCCGCCCTGCTGCTCCGCCCACTGCGCGAGCGCCGCCGCGAACCCGGCCTGCTCGACCTCGTACGCCGGCGGGTCGGGCTCGTCGGCTTTCGCCCCGGCAGGTGACCGCGTCTTCGGCGCCGCCTTGGGCGGCGGGGCGGTGTCTCGCGGTGAGGCGAGCCCTCCCGCCGTCACGTTCATCGGCACGATGAGGTCGTCGCCGCCGTCGACCCGCGGCAGGTTGAACCGGGCGCGCTGCTCGTTGCGGGTCATCCACGGCCCGCCCGTCGCCGTCGACGCGGCCGCGGCCTGCTCCTCGAAGCTGCCGCGCATCTTCTCGGAGATGTTGAACTCGACGTACACCCCGGAGCCGGGAGGTTCGAAGTCCGGCAGCAGCTGCACCGCGATGTCCTGCTGGATCTGCTGGAGCCACGGGCCCAGCGTGTCCTGGTACAGCTGCCGGTGCTGCTCCTTGATGTTGGAAAAGGTGGCGTGGTCGAGGATCCCGACCATCGGCAGCGGGATGTGGAACGCCGCCGCGACCTCCTCGCGGGTCAGCTTGCGCGCCTCGATGTACTGCGCCTTCTGCGGGTCGATCGAGACCTGCTTGTAGTCCATGCCGTCCTCAAGGATCGGCGTGCCGCCCTCGGCGCCGCCGCCCTGCGTGAACGTCCGCCACATCTCCCGGAACCGGCGCCGCTCGTCCGGGTTCCACTCGGCGGCGTCCGCCGGCCGGGTCAGGACACCCGTGGCGCGCATGCCGTTCCGCCACATCGCGGTGCGCTGCCCGGTCGCTTCCCGGTCCTCGCGCAGCAGGTCCGCGAGCGCGTCCAGCGTCGACGACCCGACCCGCATGTCCTCCGGGGTGTAGCCGCGGAAGTGCACCACCTGCTCCGGCCACAGCGTCTGCCCGCCCGCCGTCTCGTACTTCTCCGGCCCGAGCCACGACCCGCCACGCGGGCGGATCAGTGTGGGCGGGATCGGTGCGAGCATGCGCCGCTCCCCGTCGAAGAACTTCACCCAGTACGCCACGTCGTGGAGCGCCAGGTCCGACACGAGACGCTCGATCAGCCGGTACAGGGAGAACCGCGGCAGGGGCTCGTTCAGCAGCAGCGCCAGCGGGTGATCGGTGACCCGCTGCCGGTCGTTGTCGTCGACACGCCGGTAGGTGTGCAGCCCAAGCTGCGCGATGTTCCGCGCCAGGAACGAGATCACGGTGCGGACCTGCGGCTGTGTCCGCCAGATCAGCACCCGGTCCAGGGGCGGGAGCACATCCAGGCCCGGCGCCGACCAGGCGCCCAGGCCCGGCGAGATCCCGCCCGGCCCGGCGGTGGCACCACCTGAGACGACGAACGCCACGATCAGCCACCCCCGCCCGGCACGACCTGAACGAACTCGACGCGGGCACGCTCGACGACGACCTCCCCGTCGACGGGCACGGGCTCCC
This sequence comes from Streptomyces hazeniae, assembly GCF_031845485.1. NCBI lineage: Bacteria > Bacillati > Actinomycetota > Actinomycetes > Kitasatosporales > Streptomycetaceae > Streptomyces > Streptomyces hazeniae. Next base: position 42,935 of record NZ_JAVREQ010000022.1, on the reverse strand, counting down.
GGCCCGGTTCCAGCAGACGCGCGTCACGCAGCACCAGAAGCGGGCCGCGCTTCGCCCACAGCACCCCGTCGAAAGCCCTGTCGGCGAGGTTGACCACGACCCGCTTCCGGACCGCCGTACGCCGCCACGCGAACATGGGACCCCCTCCGGGAATTGCGCCGCTACCGTGACGGCGTGAAGAGATTGCTGTTCCGCCTCGCCGGGCGCTGCCCGGGGCGCAGCTACACGACCATCATGTCGTCGTCGCTGGCGTACGCGGACTTCTTCTTCCGCGGCCGCGCGATCAGCTCCGACATGCCCGTCGCCAGCGCAGACACCCCGTCGATCTTGTCGCCGGAGCTCGCCTTGTCCGGCTTCACGTTCCCGGCCGGGTCCATCGCCACCGCAAGGTTGTCGACACACCAGCGGGCCACCGGGTTGCCGCCGTGGATCAGCGCCGGCGCCTCCGCGGTCCCGGCGAGCACGAGCCGCTGCACCGCCTTGAGCGCCGGGTTCATCGTGATGAACCCTTGCCGGACCTTGACCAGCGGCGCCCGCTCAGCCGTCAGCATCGTCGTCAACTGCGACGCGTTCCACGGGTCGTAGCCCAAGGACCGGACCTTGAACGCGTCACGGTCCCGCCGTACCTGCTCGATGATCCACTCGTAGTCGGCGACGTTGCCCGGCGTCACCGTCAGCCAGCCCTCCCGGGCCCAACGCGACGCCGCCCCCGCCGTGCGCTTGTCCAGCGACTCGACGTTCGCCTCCGGCGTCCAGAAACGCCAGATCGCTTCGACCGTGCCGTCGCCGGCGCCGTCGGCGTCGTTCGGGAACAGCCAGCACAGCGCCGTCAGGTCGCTGGTGCTGGCGAGGTCCAGGCCGCCCCACGTCTCCCGCCCCGCGAGGGTCTGCTCGTCGACCATGCCCGCGTTGCGGTCCCACGCATCCAGCGGCAGGAACTTCGTCTCCTGCCGGGTGCGGATCCCCAGGTGCAGACGCAGGTAGGCCGCCAGGTCCGCCGGCGACTGCTGCGCCTTCCGCGACGCCTTCGCCAGATACGAGCGGGTCGGGGAGATCCCGAACCCCGGGTTCGCCTTCCGCCACGTCTCCTCCGCGTGCGGGTCGTCGGACTTCTCCGCGGCCCAGATCACGCCGTACACCGACGGGTCGGTCAGCACCCCGCGGGCCAGCTGCTCGATCCGGCGCCGCTTGTTGTCGTACGGCGTCTCCCGCTTCCCCGTGTCCGCCGTCGTGATGATCATCCCGAGGGGCTGGCGTCGCGACCCCGTGCCGGACTCCAGCGTCTCCAGCATGTCCGGCGTCCGGTGGATGTGTAGCTCGTCGCAGATGTAGCAGTGCAGGTTCGCGCCGTGCTGCGCGTCCGCCACGTTCGAGATCGGCTGGAAGTAGGAGTTCGACCGGCCGTGGAGGATCTTGTCGCGCAGCGGCTGCACATGGCCCTTGAGCGCGGGCGAGGACTCGGCGAGTTTCCGCACCGGGTCGAAGACGAACCGCGCCTGCTCCTTCGTCGTCGCCGCCGCGAGGACCTCGGCGCCCTGCTCGCCGTCCGCGCACGTCATGTAGATCGCGATGCCGCCGCACAGCGTGCTCTTGCCGTTCTTCCGCGGCACGTCGACGTACGCCTCGGAGATGACCCGCACGTACCCGTCGGCGTCGTCGTCCCAGTGCACCCAGCCGAACACCGGCGCCAGGATGTACCCGACCTGCCACGGGTCCGGGCGCAGCGGCTGCCCCGCCCACTGGCCCTTGGTGTGCCGCAGCTTCGAGAACGCGTTGATCACGCGGTCGACGCGGTCCGGGTCGAAGCGGGCGCCGGGCACGTCCCGCGGCTCAGGGGTCTTGATCAGCGGCGGGCAGTCCGGCAGCGGAATGTTCCGCGACAGCAGGTACCACGCCACCTCGGGCGACAGCCGGAGCCGCTCCAGCTCGGCGGCGTCCGGAAGGTCGACCTGCGCCGCGGCGGCGCGCGGCTTACGCGAACGGGTTGTCGTCCTCGCCGCCATCGTCGGCCCCTCTCGCCAGGGCCTGTTCCGTCGAGGGGGTCAGGCCAAAGTGGGCACTCCAGGCCCGCACCTCACGGCCGGCGTTCCGCGCGATGGCGACCGCGGGGTGCGCGAGCGTCCCCTGCTTCGCCTCGATCGTCAGCCCCTCCCGCTGCACGGTCTCCGACGCGGCCCGGAACGTCGCCCATGCCTCGCAGTACGACGCGAGCCCGGCGCGGTCCTCCGGCTTGAGCAGGTCCAGGCGCGTCAGCCCCGGCACCACCCGCTGCCACTCGGCGGCCGCCTCGTCGCTTAGCCACTCCGGCGCGTCCGGCGGGGTCCGCACGAAAGCGGGGCCCTGGTTCACCGGCCGCCCGGCGGTGTCCTTGCCGTCGCCGCGGCCCTTGAGCAGCTTCAGCGCGGCCGGCTGCGCGGTGCGTCCCATGGCTGACCCCCTGTTGATCGATTTGTGCAGCGGTCCGCCGAGTTGACCGCGCCGGGTCCCCAGCGATCTTGTCCAGCGATCGAGACTCCCCTACCCCCGGGGAGGGGCGTGGGGCTGGCTGTGCGCCTGCTGGGCGCGTTGTGGGGCTGTGCTGCGCCTCGGTGGGTGCCTGGTGTGCTGCGGGGGCGCCTGTGGGGCTCCTGCGCGTTCGGCTCGGGGGGCGTCAGGTGTGCCGTGTTCGTGCCCGTTCGCGGGCTCGCTGGGCGCCTCGTTGTGCTTCGTCGCGGCTCTTGACCTGGTCGCAGGGGCCGCAGAGGAGTCCGAGGTTGTCGAGGTCGGTGGGGGAGCCGCCTTCGGCGATGGGGGTGATGTGGTCGAGGACGTAGGGCTCTTCGGGTGTGTCGGCTTGGTCGGCTCCGCATCTGTAGCAGCAGCCGTGGTCGCGTCGGGTGACGGCGCGTTTGAGGGTGCGCCAGCGTCCGGAGCTGATGCCGTAGCGGGCTGTCTTGTCGTCGCGGCCGGCCCATGGGGTGGGTTGGTGGTGGTCGCAGCGGCCTCGGTGGGTGGCGTAGTTGCTGCATTCGGGGTCGGTGCAGCGGGTGGGGGGTGCGGTGGGGGGCATGCCGGGGTCCCCTCGGGGTGGGGGTTAGACGGTGCGGAGGGGTTCGGTATGGGGCCTGCCTGCGGCCTTGGTGGTGCGCTGGTGCAGGTCGGTGATGGCCTGTTCGACGTGTGCGCGGAACTCGTCGAGCTGGGCGCGGAGGTCGTCGACGTCGAGCTTGACGCGGACGGGTCCGGGGTTGGGGGTGGGGTGTCCGTTGTGGTCGAGGGTGATCACGTTGTCGGGGATCTCGACGGTCTCGGCGAAGACGAGGACGTGGCGCGCGCCGATGCCTTCGGCGAGGACGGTCTCGTTGTGGGTGATGTCGGCGAGGGTCTTGTCGGTGACCTGGTCGATGACGAGGGCGAAGGGCGGCCGGTCGTCGTGGGTGCCTTCGGGGAGTTCGAGGATCTGGAGTCGGGGCATGGTGGGCCTCCTGCTCGGGGTGGGTGGGGTGGTGTTGGTGGAGCCGAGGGGGTGAGAGGCGCTGCGCGGGGCCCACACCCCCTTGCGCGTGCCGTCGATCACCCTCCTCGGCTCCGTGCCCGCCCGCCTGCGGGCTGTCCACGCTCCCCAGCGTGGTGTGTTCCGTGCGGGGCGGGCGCCAGCGGCACCGCCGTGTGTCGATGGGTGTGACCTGCCCCGCACGGGGCTCTACTTGGGGCAGAGGGTCTGCCTGAGGGCCTGGTTGATGGCCTTGGCCTGCTGCTCGCTGACCTGGTTGCCGCCCATGCTGAACCGGGCTGCTGCGGTGCCGGCGGGGTCGGTGCCGCCGCCGTTGAGGCTGCTGCACTGGTTGCGGCCGGCGTCGATGGCCTTGTCGGCGTCGGCGACGAGCTGCGGGTCGATGGCTTCGAGGGCGGCGAGGTAGGCGTCGCGTGCTGCGCCGGTGGGCTCGGGTGGGATGCCGGTGCCGGGGTCGGGCTGCGTGGGGCTGCTGGCCGCGGGGGTCTCCGGCTGTGGCTTGGTGTCGGGGGTGTTGTCGGCGCCGCATGCGGTGAGGGTGAGGGCGGCGAGGGCGAGGCCGGCTGTGGTGGTGAGGTGTCGTCGCATGCCGTCAGGGTGGCAGCGGTGGCCGGCGTTGGGGCGGGGAATGGCGAAAGCCCCCGGTGGTCTCCGGGGGCTTTCGCGGGAGGTTGGGAGGGAGGGCCTCGTCCTGCTGGTTGCTGTTGGCCGGCATCTGGGGCGGGGCTCTCGCTGTGGGCTTTCTGCCGTCTGGGCAGGGGGTGCCTGTCGACGAGTGTGTGACATGTCGGCTCGGATTGCAAGTGGCGGGCCTGAGAGCAGAGTTGATCTTGCTCGCGCGCTGATCCACCTGAGGTTGATCTCTCTCCTCAGCCACCAGAGAGGTAGTGGAGTGGATAGGACTCTACGCGCGCGCGAGCCTGGGGAGTCCCCGGGGGACAGAATCCGTTGACCTGCGAAGATGCGATGCAGTTGCCGATACATGTAGGCACCATTCGGCAGCAAAAGCGATTCAGTTTGCGTTCAGTTTGAGCGCGGAATGACGCCGGATCGCTCCTCGGCGGGGCCGCCTGGCAGCCCGTCTGCGCCCCTCGGCCGGCTCCTCGACGGGGGCTGCGGATGGGCTCCGGGCCCTGGAAATGGCGGTGGTCCCGCCGATCTGACGGGACCACACATCCGCGAACCGTTACCGGATCGTGTCTTTCGTGGGGGCTATGGGGTGATTTGAGTCTCCGTCGGATCGGGCTCTGCGGGCGCCGGGATGGGCAGCGGAAGGCCGGGGACCGGGGCGCCGGTGACGGCCGCAGCGGCGACGCGTACCTCCGGCGGCTCCCATCCGGCGAGCGGGGGTTCGCCGGTGAGGGGGCGTCGGTGGATGTGTCGTACGGCGCGGCCGGCGTTCGGGTAGGGGCGGTGTCCCATGTCGGGCTCCTCGATGGGCGTGCAGGGGCGGGTGGGGCCTGCACGCGGCAGCGCGAAGGCCCGCACCGGGTGAACGATGCGGGCCTTCGGGAGGGGACGGTCAGCGGCGAGGCCCGTGCGCCACTGCGGCATAGGCGGCGGCAAGTTCCGCGACGTGCTGCGCCTTGCCGCCCGCGTTGCTGACCTTCACCACGTCCTTCAAGCGCTCCTCGATGGCCTCGTACAGGGCCTTCGCGGTGGACATCTGCGCGTCGTGGACTTCGCTCGCGGTGACGTCGGCCATGGGTTCCTCCGTGCTGGTGTGGGACAACTGGGGGCGGCTTGATCAGCCTATGCGACAGGTCCGACAACCCGTCTGGAACCGGGTTTACGCGTGTACTTCAACGCATCCACGGCGGCGGGCCCGTGCGCGACGCCCACCCCGCCAGCGCGGCCTGGTCCACGCACGCGATGCCGTGCGCCGCCGCGTACTGCGCGGCCGGGCGGGTGAACACGCTCGTGGTGACGACGGCGGCGAGCGCGGCGCGGTGCACGGAGTAGCAGGTGCCGCCGAACCGCTGCACGTCCGGCGATCCGACCTTCGTGGAGCCGTACCGCTTGCACTGGATGACGATCCTGCGCCCGTCCGGCGCGACCGCGGTCACGTCGGCGCCGAGGTCGCCGGCGCCGCCGACGACGCGGACGTCTCGGCAGCCGTCGCGGGCGCACAGGTAGGCGACGGCGTGCTCGAACTCCCGCGGGTCCATCGCGTGGTAGCGGGCGACCTCGGTGGACCTGGTGGCCCGTAGGCGGCCCTCGCGGCGTCGTTGCCGCCATGTGCCGACGAGGCCCATGACGGCGGCGATGGGGAGCAGCAGGGCGGCGAGGAGCCCGGGGTGCCGTTCGATGAGGAACAGCAGCAGCATGCCGGCGAGCACGGCGACGACCAGCAGACCGGTGCATGAGCGCAGCGGGTTGCGCTGCATGATGCGGTGCGGTGTGGTCATGGTGCGCTCCCGTGATGCGGTGATGCGGACGGCGTGGTGCGGTGGTGCGGATACGGCTGCGCCCCGCCGCATCAGGTGGTGATGCGGCGGGGCTTTGATGATGCCTGCCGGGTCTGACTCTCCGGCAGGTCGCCGGGTTGTGTCAGCCGAACGCGGGGATCAGGGCTTGGGCTTGGGCTCGGGCTTGCTGGACTTGAACCAGCCGCCACGGGACGGCTGGTAGGTGGTGGCGTGCCGCTCGTTGTCGCCGCCGCTCGCCTTCTGCTTCTCGCGCAGCTCGCTGGTGGACATCGTCCTGCGGAAGGGCATGATGGGGCTCCTGTCTCGATGCGTCGGGATGGGTGGACCGGGGCGGCCGTCAGCTGCCAGGCGGGGGCCGCCCCGGGGTCTTAGGTCAGCTCGCGCGCTGCCGCTTCACTTCGGCCTCGATGTCGGCGCGCCGGACGCCGAGGAGCAGCGCGCGGACGACGGCACCGGGGTGGTGGTCCGGGTCGGTGAGGCAGTCCGGCCTGCTGTTCTCCAGCACTGCGCGGGCGGCGTTCTCGGTGGCGGTCTGCTTGTCCATGTCGGGTGTCCTCTCGTGGGTCAGGGGCGCTGCACGCGGTGGTGGCGCAGCACGGTGTCGGCGTGGTGCCGGACGATGGTCATCCCCGGGACGGGGTGCTCGACCGTGACCCCGCCCGGGGCCGGCTCGGCGTTGTTGCTGTTGTTGTTGCCGGGCTGACCTGCGCATTCCGGAGCAACAACAGGGGGGCCAGGGGCGGTCGGGAGAGTGGGGAAGTCCTCTCGCTTCACGCCGGTTGAGACGCGGCCCCCCGCGCGCACCCCACCGGAGACCGGGATACCGGCCGCGTCCAGGCCCTCCCGGACCCGGCCGGGGGTGGTGTCGAGGTGGCGGGCGAGGGCGGCGAGGTGGGCGTGCGGGGCGGCCACCTGGCGGAGCGCCTGCACGAGCTGCTCGGGGGAGGGCGGGCCGGCCTTGGACAGGTCCACGCGCGGGCCCTGGCTGGGGGGCTCTTGGCCGTCGCCGTCGGCCGGCTCAGCGTCATCCGCGGCGGCAGGTGCCGCGGGCTTGGCGCGGTACGCCTTCCAGCACCACACGGCGGTCGCCGCCCACATCAGGTTCGGGGCCGCGTGCAGCACCCGGTATGCGATCCACGCGCCGCCGGCCAGCAACCCGGCGCGCAGCCAGCAGCCCAGTGCCGCGGCGACGCCTTCGAGGTCTTCCCGGCGCCCTGCGCGGACCCACTCCCCCGCGCCGCTGGTGATGCGGTCGGTGAGGATGCGGGATCCGCTGCTGATGCGGCCGAACGCATCACGCGCCGCCTCACCGGATGCGGTCAGGCGCTTCATGCCGCACCGCCGAGCAGCCCGTAGCCCTGCGCCCCGATCCAGTTCACCGCGTCGGGCAGGACCGCGAGGCCGGCGGCGACGCCCGGCAGGATGCCGAGCGTGGCGCCGGTGATGAGCCCGCCCGCGGTGCGCCGCTTGTCGTCCTTCCCGGCGGATTTCCACATGAGGACGACGCCGATGGTCAGCAGGAACACCACGACGCCGCCCGGGGGTGTGAGGGCGCCCAGGCTGGCGGTGGCGACGGGTGCGGAGCCGGTGCCGGTCACGGAGGTGACGGCCTTGTCCCCGGCGCCGGAGATGAGGCTGGCGACACCGGACGCGCCCCAGCCGAGGGCGCCGCCGGCGCAGATTGTGGCGAGCGCGCCGAGCGCGGCGCCGGTCCCGAAGGGCACGAGGGCCTTGGGGTCGCGGCCGCCCTTCCACCAGGGCTTGAAGTTGGCGAGAACGATCGCGAGGGCGACAGCGATGCCGCCGAGCGAGAGCGGGTTCACGGGGTGACTCCTGTAAGGAAGGTGATCGGGTCGTACCAGTGGGCTGCGCCTGCGAAGCCTGCGGCGCCGACGACGAGCCAGAAGCGGGTGACGATGCGCCAGGACCGGCCGCGGTGGTCGGCGAGGACGGCGAGGGTGAACACGCCGCCGGCGAGGGCGTAGCCCCAGCCGTAGCCGAAGCTGTCGCGGGCCTGTCCGACGGTGTCCGCCCAGGTGACGGCGGCGGAGTAGTCCGAGAGCGGGTACATGGGGACGAACGCGAGTCCGGTCGCGGCGAGCGTCCACCAGGGGTGGAGGCGGTGCCGGGCCCACGCGAGGGACCAGCGCGACGGCGGCTCCTGCTCGCTCTGCTGGGCCTGGTCGTGGGTGACGCGCACCTCGACCACATGCGGCGCAGCGTCGGTTGCGGCAGGCGCATCCTGGCGCGGCGCCTCAGCGGCGGGGGGCGCCTCACGAGGCGGCGCCGCCGCAGGAGGCGGTGGTGCGGCCGGGGCGGTGGGCTTCGGCTGTTCCCACCACGGCGGGCGCTCCCCCGGCTGCGGCCCGCGGCCCGGGAGCGCCGCGGTCTGCCCGGCCGGGATGATGCGCGTCGGCGTCAGCGGCTTGTCGGTCACCGCAGGCTCCCCTCGGTGCAGGTGTGGGTGCGGGCGTCGGTGAGTGCGCGGGCGAACTCGCGGGGCTCGAAACCGCGGGAGATCGCCGGGCAGGTGGGGCAGCGCCAGGCGTAGCCGTGGATCGTCCACCCGCCGTGCACCGACGGGCGCTGGTAATCGGCGCGGTGGAGATGCACCGGCTGGCCCGCGGTGCCGGTGACCGTGGTCAGGACGCCGGACACGAGTACGGGACGGGGCGCCGCCGGGGGCGCCTCACTGGTGTGCGGCGCCGCCGGGCGGGCGGGTGCGGTGATGCGGGGGGCGTACCCCGTCGGGAGGGGCGGCAGCGTGGGCAGGGCGGGGCGCGCCGCGGCGGGCGGGCTGGTGCGGGGCGGGGTAAGCAGTCGCATCGGGTCCTCCGGGGCGCGTGTCTGGCGGGCGGGTTAGAGGTAGAGGCCCTGGCCGTCGGGCTGGTCGTTCTGCTGCGCCTTGCGGGCGGCGCGGCCGAGGGCGGTGCGGACGTATCCGTCGGTCACCTCGACGCCGTGCTCGGCGAGGCGGCGGACGATCTGCGGGGCGCTGTCGCCCGGGTGCTTCTCCTTCATCAGCAGCACCGCCTTGGACTTCGGCAGCTCGGTCAGGTCGAGCGCGGGCGGCGGCTGCGTGCCGTGCGGCGGGACGGGCACGAGCGGCGGCCGGCCTTGCTGGGCGGGCTGCTCCTCGTGCTGCGGATGCGGCGCGTCGTGGGGCGCCTCGTCCGCCTCGCCCTGATGCGCCGCCGCATCCGCGGGCGCATCGTGGGGCGCACCACCGGATACGGGAAGCGGCCGGGCGGCCGGGGCAGCGTCGAGAGCGAGCGGACGCTGACGGTGCAGCTCCCTCTGCTTGTTCTGCCGCTTGAACTCGATGTCGAAGTCCGTGTCGACTTCCGTCATCTGGAGCTCGGCCTGCATCTGGCGGCGCCGCATCGTGATGCTGTGCTGCGCCTCTTCGAACGCCATGTGCCGCCGCATCTCGGCGAGCTGGTGCTGCTCGTCGTCGGTGAGCGCCGCGGGGTCGCGCATGTCGGCCAGGGCGAGCGCCCACACGATTTTTGCGCCGAGCGGCAGGAACGGCCCGGCGACGGCCATCGCGATGACATCCTGCTCGATGCCGTGCCAGGCGAGGAACGCGGCGACGGCGAGGAGCGTGAGCCAGCCGAGGACGTGCACCGGCCAGCGGCGCCCCATGATGCGGAGGCCGCGGTACTCGGCGACGATGATCGACGCCCAGATGATGTCGGCGCCGGCGGCGACGGTGATGCCGACCTCTTCGGCGCCGAGGAGGTCGATCAGCGACCACGACGTCCAGACGAGCGATGCGGCGGAGAGCAGGGCGGCGGGGTAGACGAGGGGCGAGGTGCGGGCGAGGAACGCCGGCGGGTTCATGGGGTGCTCCGGTGTGGGTGTAGGGGGCCGGGCCGCGCAGGGACGGTGCGCGGGCCTGGCCGGTCGAAAGGGGGGTCAGGACTCCCAGCCGCGGGCGACGTCCAGCGCGCGGCGCAGGGCGGACGCCAGCGGCAGACGCTGCTGCTCCGGCAGATCCACGGCGGCCCGCAGCAGCGCGCGGTCGCCCTCCTCGATGGCGGTCAGGGTGAACCCGCCGTCGGCCGGGGCGAGGGTGAGGCCGGAGAGTCGCCGAGCCAGGTGCCGACGCGGCCCCTCGGCGTGCCGTCGGGGTAGTGCGGCTGGTGCTCCCACGGGGCGGTGACCGGCTCGCTCAGCGCGTCGATCAGGGTGGGCAGGTCGGTGGTGGTGATCGAGGCTTCTGCGGCGTGGGTCTTGTCGCTGGTGACGCGCACGTAGACGGTCGCCTGGCCGGGGTCCTCGCGGAGGCCGGCGGGGATGACGGTGAGGGTGACGCCGTCGGGGGTGGTGTAGTCCCAGGGCTGCGGGGTGAGTTCGGCGATGACGTTGCTGAGGGCCTGCTTGAAGTCCATCGGGGTGTCCTGTTCGGGTTCGGGGCTTGACTGGTTCTCCTTGGCGCCCGGGAGGGTGGTCCCGGGCGCCGCGGGCAACCCGTCAGGCGGTCGGCTTGGGCAGGGCGCGGCACTTCTCGGCGTGACTCTGGGCGTGCTTATGGGCGGACGATTCGGCCCAGACGGCGCCGATCCCCTCCGGACAGCCAGTGCACCGGTACCTGGTTCGGTGCCCGCTGCCGGTCACGTCGACGGTGGCGCCGGCGACGGTGAGGTAGCGGGCGACGACGCCCTTCGGCCAGGCGGTGGCGGTGGTGTCGGACACGGGGGTCTCCTTGCGGTGGATGAGGAACGCGGGCATGCGCATGTCGTTCGGGTCCTTCCGGGGTCAGTGGCGGCGGCCGAAGCGGCCGTACTGCTCGCGGTGGCGGTCGGCGTCCTCCCACGCCTGGCCCTGGCGGGCCGCACGGGTGGCGCCGGATCGGTGGTGCCGCTCGCGCCGCTTCGCGGACCTCTTCTCTTCGCGCTCGCGGGCGCGATCCGTGGCGGACTGGCGGCCGGCGTACTCGTTCGCCGCCATCGCGGCGTCGTTGCCGAACAACCCGAAGAACGCCACGTTCACCACCCGCCGTTGCCGGTGCGGCGCGCGGCGGCGTCTTCGTACTCGCGGCGGCACGTCTCCGGGGTGGAGGGGCCGTCGAGTCCGGGGATGCTGTCGGACGGCGTGGGGGTGTCCTGCTGCTGTTCGGGGGCCGTACGATCCATGTCGGACCTGCCTCTTCGTGATGGTTGTGGGTGGGTCCGGCCCCCCGGCATATGGCGTTGGAGCGCCGCCGGGGGGCCTTCGTGCATACGGACGGAGAGCGGACTCTCGCCGTTGTGTACAGACACTACACACGTGTAGGCTCTGTACACAACACCGAAACGAGATCCGGCTCCCAGAACACCCATGAGGAGCGGACGTGGACGACATGGCGGAGGAGGTGCAACGCGTGCTTGACGCCGTCGACGGCGTGGCGGAGGCCGACTCCCCTACAGCCAGAGCGAAGCAGTTGACGCACCTGTTGGACGCGGTGCCGGAGAGAATCCGGCAGGCGCGGCAGCAGGCCGTGCGAGAGATGCACGAGAGCGGAATGACGTACCGGGAGATCGCCGCGGAACTCGACATCAGCTTCGGGCGGGTCCGCCAGATCCTCGAAGGCGTCAACGCACCCCGGAAGCCACGGAAGAAGCCGGCGGACGACAAGTAGCACCCGCAACAGCGAACGGCCCGTGCACCCCCTAGGCGAGCACGGGCCGTCCGTATGTCCACGCTACGCCGCACGAGCACGCGCCCGCTGACGGGCCTTCCGCTCCCGCGCCGCACGCCGCCGGTCCGCGTGGTGCAGCGCCTGCTCCAGCTTGAACAGCTCCCGGGGCGTCGACCACGCCCGGCGCCCGTCCTCGCCCTGCGGCACCGGGGCGCCGCATCCCGGCTCGGCGCACACCACCCGCGCGGTGCCCGCGGCGTGGTCGCGATGCATGGTCAGCGTGCCGGAGCAGTACGGGCACGGCCGGTCCATCGGCACCGCCGAGGACAGGGCGCCGATCGTGCGCTCCATCCGGGCCGCGGCCTCACCGGCGACGAGCCCGACACGCACCCGCTGCTCCATGCTCAACCGGCGCAGGAACGGCCCGTCGTGGTTCTCCAGGCGGGCGAGCAGCCAGGCGGCGGCGGTGGGCGCGGTGCGGTCGCCGAGCAGGTAGCGCCAGCGGCGCGGGTCGTCGGCGTCTTCGGCGACGAGGGCGCGGCGCCGCTTTCTGTCCGGGGCGGGCCAGTGCGGGTCGGGGCCGGACATGGTGGGGCGCTGCACGCACGCGGCGATCTCGTCGGCGAGGTGCGCGAGGGCGGCCTCGATGGCGCGGCAGGCGTCGACGACGTGCAGCCGCACGGGGGCGGGGGTCTCGGCGAGCCGGCCGGGCCCGCGGTCGGGCCGCACGGGGTGGGCGCGGCCTTCGCCGACGTAGTCGCACAGCCCGCACTCGTAGTAGACGCGGCCGTGCTGGTCGTGGCGGGTGGTGAGCTGCTGGACGTGGGAGAGGGCGATGGCGGTTTCGGCGGCGTCGGCCTGGTCGAGGGCGGCCAGGTAGGCGGCCTTGGTGGTGGGGGCGTCGCCGGCGGGGGTGTTGGTGTCGATGAGGGCGCGCAGCTGGGGCCAGTGGTCGGTGATGAAGGTGAGGTCTTCGACGGCGGTGCGGCGGTTGTGCGGCATGGCGGGCGCTCCAGTGGGTGCGTGGGGCGTACGATGATCACGCCGCGTGTTGGGGTGCCCCGGAGCTTGGCCGGCTGGTGGGGCGCCCCTTTCGTGTGTGCGGGGTCAGGTGTTGGTGATGGTGCTGGTTTGTGTGTAAGGGCGCTGTTTGTGCGGGGTTGTGGTGGTCATGGGGTTTTTCCTTCGCGGCGGATGAGGGCGCGGAGTTCGCGGTCGAGGGGGTCGCGGTGTCGGCGGTGTAGGGCGTATGCGGCGGCGGTTGCGGTGAGGGCGAGGAAGACGATCAGCCACACGGGGGCCTCCTGTGCGGTGGGGTTGTGGGCGGCGGAGTAGGCGCAGACTGCGATGACGGCGATCACGAGGCAGGCCGCGGCGGGGCGCAGTGCGGTCACGCGGTCCACCGCCTCACGGGGATGCCGGCTTGCTCGGCGAGGCGGGCGGTGTGCGAGGCGCCGCGGGAGCCGTCCTTGATGAAGGCGAGGCAGAGGTCGGCGCCGCGCTGCACCATCTCGGCGTTGCGGCAGAACCCGGCGGCGCGGCCGTGCCGGTCCCAGTCCGCGGGGTGGCGTTCCTCGGTGACGCCGTTGGCGAACTGGGTGGCGGTGGTGCACCAGCGGGCGGCGTGGGCGTCTGCGCCGCGGGGGCACGCGCCGTGGACGACGACGAGGTGTCGCCCGGTGATCAGGGCTTCGTCGCGGGTGTCGTTGAGCGCGGCCCACACGCGTTCGTCGCTGTCCCAGTCGCGGCTGCCGGTGACGAGGACGCGGTACGGGGCGGTCATCGGTCCCCCTCGCCGGCCGGGGGCGTCGAGCCGGGGCACTGGTGGACTTGGCGGCCGAGCATGTACTGGTGCGCGCCGTTCGGCAGGCAGGTCGGCGAGCCGCACGGCCGCAGCTCCGGCCCGCCCGCTGTCTCGGTCTGCTGGGCGCCGTCCAGCGCGGCGGCGGTGCGGCAGGGCCACGGGACCGAGCAGGTGCCGCACCACGGGCCGAGCGGGTTGCTGTCGTCCCGCTGGTGCAGGGCGCGCACGGCGGTCAGCTGTTTCTCGGCGCGGCGGGCCCGGTTGGCGAGGCGGGTGTTCGCGTTCCACATGCCGTCGACGGCGGCGCAGTGCTTGCGGGCGCGGTCGCGTGCGGAGTGCCAGGCCGCCCGGTAGGTGCCGCGCTCCTCGCGGGCGCGCTCCAGTTCGGCGGCCTGCTGCTCCCAGGCGATGTCGAACGTCTCGCGCTGGTTGTCGAGTTCGAGGTAGGCGGTGTTGGCGTCGGCCAGTTCGGTCTCTACTGCGGCGCGGAGCAGCGGGCCCTCGTTGGGGGTGAGGACGCCGCGGGCGGCGCGGGAGAGGAGCACGGCGAGCTGCTCGCGGCGGAGCTGGCGGGCGGCGAGCACGGTGTCGGTGGGGTGGTCGGCCATCACGCACCCGCCCCTCGGCTGGCGCGGTGCTCGGCCATCTCCAGCGCATCGGTCACCGTGTAGCCGTTGACGGTCAGCAGCGGCGCGGCCTCGCGGGCGAGGCGCAGCGCGGTGTCCAGGTCGAACCGGTGCGCCTCGATCCAGTCGTCCTCGCGGTTCGACGGGGAGGGCTCGTAGGACCAGGTGCCGTCGGCGGCGAGGCACTGGCCGTGCCGTGCGACGGCCCACCGGTCGGCGCCGCGGTACTCCACGGTGAGAGCGAAGTGCCGGCGGTCCTCGCCCTCGGGCAGGCACGACACCTCGTAGCGGGTGGGTTGGACGGTGGCGGCCGGGACGGTGGGGGCTTCGTCGTGGGCGCGGCGTTCGGCGGCGCGGCGGGTGTTGCCCATGGTCAGGCTCCGGTGGTGTCGTCGGGGCGGGCAGCGGCGGCCTTGGCGCGGATGCGGAAGGCGAACGCCTTGGCGATGCCGTGGCAGGTGCTCCGGGCGTTCGGGTGGAAGTCGATGCCTTCCAGTTCGTCGGCGGCCTCGTGAAGTGCGGCGGCGCGCACCTCGGCGTCGCGGGCGGCGCGGTCCTCGGCGAGCGCGGCGTCGATCAGCTCGTCCAGCCGGTACGACGTGCGGCCGCTCTCGAACAGGCGGTGGATCGCGTCGCGGGCGGGTGTGGTGTCCATCGGGTGTTCCTCCGGTGGTGGGTGGGTAGGTGCCGGGCGCGCCCGCCCCTGATTCGCGCAGGGGCGGGCCGTCCTGCTGGGCGGGGTCAGGCGGTGGCGCAGCGGCCGTCGTCGGCGAAGTCGAGGTCGCATCCGCTGCCGCAGTCCTGGCAGCCGTAGCCGTTGCAGCCGTCGGCGTCGCAGCCGGAGAAGTAGGCGGGCTCGCCGCAGTCGGGGCAGCCGCGGGAGTCCGGCACGGTGTGCGCGGAGCCCGGGATGGTGATGGATGCCTCGGCGGGGCCGGACGGCAGGTTCACGGTGAACTTCAGGTCGGTCACGGTGTCCTCCAGTGGGAGTTGTCCGGCGGTCGCCGGCACGGAGGTTGTGTGGTGGGTGGTGTTCGCGGCGTGCGGGATGCCGGCCTTCGCGGCGCAGATCCGGCCGTAGCCGACCCGGATGGACTCGGGGTCGGTGAGGTCACGGCCGCAGGCGCCCAAGCAGCGGCGGCTCACCGGCCGGCCCTCCGGTGCGCGTCCGTGCGGATCTCGCGCCCGGCCGGGTGAGCGTCCAGCGCCTCCGCGACCGCCGCGTACCACCGGCGGGCATACGCCGCCTTCTCCCGCTCCTCCCGCAGCTCCTCCTCCACGCGGGCCAGACGGGCGGCGAGCGTGGCGCAGGTGCAGTCGGCGTCCGGGTCCTGCACCCGGGCCATGCAGCCGGGGATGAGCAGCAGGCCGTCGTCCGGGTCGGTCGACCAGTAGCAGCCGCTGGGGAGGGTGTTGGCGTCGCCGAGAGCGGGCTGAACGGCGGCCGGCGCGGTCACTGGACACCGCCGTCGTGTTCCGGGCGCAGGTGCACCACGGACGGGCCGCGGGTGGGCTGTCGTCCGGAGCAGGTGGGGCACAGGTCCTGTCGAACCTGCGGGCTCCAGTACCAGCCGAGCCGGGCCCCGTAGGCGCGGGCGTCGGCGATCGTCTGCGCGTCGGTGAGCAGCGTGGCGGCGCATACGCCGTAGTCGCCGTGCAGCCGCTCGCAGATCAGCATGATCCGGGCGCTCATCGTCGGGCCTCCTTCCGGCAGTCGGGGCACAGGTCGATGCGCTGGCCGTCGCGGCGCCGCAGCGTCCACCCGAGGGAGCGGCCGTCGGCGCGCACCTCCGGGGCCGTCATCGAGCCGAACCGGCGGGGCACGGCGGCCGACTGCGGGCAGTCCCGGGCCTCGTCCGGGCCGTCGCAGGCGATCTCCACGCCGAGAGAAAAGGCGCTCACAGGGCACCGCCGTCCTGCGCGGGCCATCCCTGGCGGCAGCCGTTCGCACGGCAACGCAGACCGGCCGGCACGTCCGCGGGCCGCCACGACGAATCGTCATCGAGGATCGACCGGCCGCACCGGGACATGACGCCCTCGCCGCGCGGCGCCATCCGCCCGGCCATGTGGACCTGCTTGTCGCTGCGCACGTTCGGCCGCTGGTACCAGGAGGCGTCTCGGGTGGCCGCCCAGTCGGCGGTCTCGGCGCTCACTGTCCACCGCCGTTCTGCGTGCGCGCAGCAGCGGAACCGGATGCCGCGGTGCGGAGCGCGGCGGCCATGTCGGCTGCCTCGTTGAGCGGCACTTCGACCGCGACGCTGGCGGGGCCGTGCGGGTCGCCGCGGTGCTCTTCGACGGAGATCGTGACGCGGGGCTCGATGCCGTCGTCGGGGCCGGGGACGACCTGGATGCTGTCCCCGGCCGTGTCGATGCGGGGGTCGCTGACGCCGACGGTGGTGTCGCCGTTCGCGGCGGCCTCGACGGCGCGGTCGAGGTCTTCGGCGAACCGGACGGCGGTGATCGCGGCGAGGTACAGCAGTACGGCCGTGTCGTGGCGGTCCTGGGCGACGACTTCGACCAGGGGGCGGCCGTCGGGCTGCGGAGTGATGGTGAGCCCTGCGCCGTTCGGGGCGATGAAGCCGTAGCTCGGGTTGTCGATCATCATGCGGTGCTCCACGGGGAGTAGGCGGGCGGGTTGTAGTCGTCGACCGACGGGCCGGTGACCACCGGCCGAGCCCAATCGACGGAGCCGGGACGGCGGGTCACCGGACGGCTGATCGAGCAGCACACCGGCGGCAGGCACAGCGGCCCGACCCCCGCCGGCAGCGCCAGGTCGTACAGCGGGTCGTCGTCAGCCGGGGCGCCGGTGCCGGGCAGGTCGTCGACGTCGAACAGCACGTCGCCGTTCACGAGGCACCACCGCGCAGCCACGGACGCAGCGCCTCCAACACCGCGGTGACACGGCCCTCCGTCCGCGGCGCCTTCGCGCAGCGGCACGGCACCGTTCGGGAGCAGCTCGGGCACGGCACCGGCGCGGTGAGGGCGTGGTCGACGGCGCGGCGCACGGGCAGCGGCCACCCGGCGGGCTCGTCGACGGCCCGGGCCGGGGCCTCATCGGCGTCGAGGAACAGCACCTGTGTGGCGCCGCCGTGGCCGTGGATCAGCTCCACCGACGCCCGGCCCCGGTCCCAAAACACCGTCGACGGATGCTCACCCCGCCACCGCACGGAGGCGGTGCCGTCCGGCCACAGCACACCGTCGGCGACGTCGCCCGTGCCGGACACCCCGGACACATCGACAGCGCGGGAGAGCACGAACCGGCGGGGCGCAGCGTCGTCCCTCGGGCTCACGATGCGGTCAGGCACTGCGGGCCCCCTGCTCCTCGTTGCGGATCTGCGCGGCCGCGTACACGTCGCGGCGGGACGGGTGCACGCCCTGCATCGGCCGCTGCCGACTCTTCGTGCGGCACGGCCGGTTCGCGGAGGCGCCGCACCACGTGCAGTGCACCGCCAGCTCGACCGGGCGCTCGGGGCGCTGCTCCTCCGGCCACATCGCGGCCTTCGCGGCGAGGAACCCGGGGGTCGCGGGGACGAAGTCCGGGCCGGGGCCGCGGGTCAGTTCCCCCACGGCGGCCGGCTGCTGGTGCCCGGCGGCGACTGCGGCTCGCCCGGCGCGCAGTGCGTCCCGGTAGCCGTGCACGTCGTCCGGGTCGTGGGCCGGGGCGGACCGCTCGGTGTGCTGCGCCATCCGGTCCCGGGCGACGCTGCGCCACTGCTCGGCGATGTCGCTGGGCTTCACGGCGTACGGGCAGGCGGCGTAGTGCCTGCCGAGCGCCTCACCCGCGAACTCCAGCGGCACGTTGATGAGCGCGGCGGCCCACAGGTTCGCCTGCGCCGTGAGTTCGGCCGGGTCGGTGCGCACCACCCGGTCGTCGACCAGGCTGATCTGCTTGAACAGGTCGTAGACCTCGTCGAGGGTCATCCGACGCCTCCCTGCTGCTGTCGGCGCGCCTGCTCGATCGCGGCGCGCTGCTGCTGTCCTCGGGTCTGCTGGGCGCCTGGGAACGGCACGACCGCCCCGCCCGGCGCGTTGGTGCGTTCGTGTTCGGCCCACTGCCGCCACCGGCCGCCCCACTCGGCGGCCGTCCGCCCGTCCTCCCGCATTCGGGCGACGAACTTGCCGGTGACCTGGTCGAGCTGCGCCGGGTTGAGCTGCTCCCGCCCGGCATCCACGCGGGCGAGTTGCGCCGCGGCGACGTCGTCCTCCGACGGCCGCCACCCAGCCGGGATCGGCGCGGCCTGCGGCCGGGCCGCGCGGCCACCGGCAGCCGGCGGCGGACCGTCGAACAGGCCCGGCCCCGGCGGCGGTGTCGGGCCCTGCCCGCCGCGCTGCCGCTGCTTCTTCTCCGCTTCACGGGCCCGCCGCCGCTCGACCTCGGCGCGCGGCAGGTTCCCGTGCCCCGGCCGCGCGTAGTCGTGCATGTGGTAGTCGCCCTTGGCGGGCTGCGGGCACCGGTCGCAGTCGTGCCCGTGGCCGTGCCACAGACCGGCGTCGACCAACGCGCGGGCCTGCGCGGGGGTGCCTTTGAGCATCTTCACGACGGGACCGGGGACGGTGCCGTCGGTCAGGTGCTCGGCGACCCACGTGCCGCACTTCATCCACAGGCCGGCCGCCGCGTTGCTGGCGGCGAGGAACTTCGGGTGGGAGTGCGACTTGTCGTCGACGAGGAACCAGGCCATGAGTGGTGCTCCAGTCAGAGAGTGAGCTGACCGTCGGGAACGGTGGTGCGGGGCCGCCGCGCGGGTCGGGCCGGCTGCGGGGGCGCGGTGCAGGCGTGGTCGATCACGTGCGGGTGCGGGCACTCGGCGGGGTGCCAGGGGTCCAGCCACCGCAGGTCGACGCCGTCGCGGGTGGTGCGCAAGCACCAGGCGAGCCGGTTCGGCTCCCGCAGGGCGGCGGCCCGGCCGGGCGGCATCGGCTCGTCGTCCGCCGTGACATCGAGCGCCGCACGCTGGCCGACGAGCTGCTGCAGCACCGGCCGACGGCAGCGCGGGCAGCGGGTTCGGCGTGCGCCGCTGGTGTCCGGCCGGTATCCGCCCGCCATGCCGGGTCACCGCCGTCCCTCGCCGCGCTGCAGCGCCCGGTAGCGGAGCGCTGCGGCGCGGCGTACGGCCGGGGTGGGGCAGGTGTCGCGCATGTGCTTGCCCACCCGGGCGACGAGGGCGGCGACTTCGTGGGGGCCGGTGACGGGTCCGTCGCCGTGGCCGCACGAGCAGGAGAAGTCCGCGCTGGCGAGGGCCTTGGGGTGGTCGAGGCGGACCCGGAGGCCGCAGCCGGGCCGGGGGCCGCAGATCGTCGGGGCGACGGCCGGGGCGCTCACGCCGCCACCCCCAGCTCCGGCAGGCCCGGCAGGACGACGTCCTCACCGGTGACGGCCTCAAACACCATCGCCAGCAGGTCCCGCGCGGCCGGGGGCGTGACAGCGTTCCCCGCCATCCGGACGCGCTCCCGCTTGTTGCCCAGCCAGATGTAGGTGCCGGGGAACGCCATCGCCGCGGCGTACTCCGCCGGCGCCAGCATGCGGAACCCGAGGTCCTCAACTGCGGTCACGGTGCCGCCGCGCAGCAGCGCGTGCCGGTCGACGGTGGTCACCGTCGGGATCGGCTCGGCGGCCGGCCGGGCCGTGGTGTTGCCGTAGTACGGCAGCACCATGTCCGGCACGGCCAAGCCGTGGTGGTTGCCGGAAGCGCACACCGTGGCGAGCGGCTGGGCGACGGGCCGGTGCTTCGACCCGCCGCCGCGCAGCTCCACCACGTACGGCGGGACGGCGAGGCCGGTCTCGTTCCGCGCGGTGCAGGTACGCATCGGGGCGTCCGCCGGACGGGCGCTCTTGCCGTTGCGGCCCTCGACCGGCACCAGGATCGGCTTCGCGTAGGCGGCGAAGCCGTCCCGGATGCGCGTCATGGTCTTCTCGGCCAGGGGCCGGGGCCGGTCGCCGATCCGTACCGCGGGCAGCGCCCAGTCGATGACGTCTGCCGCGGGCCGCACGTCGGGGTGCACCTCGGCGTGGCAGCGGGCGGTCGGGCAGCGCCACACGTACTGCGTGCGGTACTTGCCCCACCGGCGCTCGGGGTTCTTCCACGCCTGCACCGCCCGTACCCGCCGCCCGCAGCTGACGCAGCCCGCGGCCGGGCGGGTCCACTTGTCGAAGTCCGGCTCGCGTTCACCGGCGAGCCAGAACACGACGTACATGCGGTCGCGGGACTGCGGCGCGCCGGGTCCGGCGGCCTGAGCGAACATGCTGTTGAGGTAGACGACCTTCGCCCGGTAGCCGAGCGCGGTCATCGCGGTGTACCAGGCCGGCCAGAGCACCCATTCGCGGGCGTCCACGACGTTCTCCACGACGATCGCCCGGTAGCGGTGGTACTCGGCGAACCGGACGACGTCCCACATCGTGGCTCGGGACCGCTCGGCGGCCTCGTCCGGGAGCGTCTCGCCGAACAGGTCCGGCGTGGCGTCGGCGCGGCGCCGCTTGCCCTGCGCGATGGAGTGGTTCGTGCACGACGGCGAGAACCAGGCGAACGTCGTCGTCGGGTAGCGCCGCGGGTCCACCTGGGAGATGTCGGCGCAGTCGTGCGCGGTGTCGGGGTGGTTGGCGTTGTGGACGTCGATGGCCTTCTGCCAGTGGTTCAGCGCGAGGCGGACGGTCAGTCCGAGCCACTTGGCGCCCTCGGAGGATCCGCCGCCGCCGCAGAACGCGTCGGTGACGTCGGCGCCGAGGGTCTTCAACTGGGGAATGGACATCACTGGGCATCGCCTCCGAGGGTCCAGATGCGGATGACGGCGCCGGGTTCCGCGAGGGCGTCCAGGCCCTCGCCGGGGTGGACCTTGCGCGCGGTGACCTCGACGACGCGGGAGTCGTCGGCGATCGCGCCAGCGTCGGTGAGGGCGTCGAAGGTGGAGCGGAGGAGTTTGTCGAGGTCGCCGCTGTCCCGGGTCGTGGGCCAGGTGATGCGCCTCTTCGGCGCCGACGCCGGCTTCCGGACGGTGAACACGACCTCGACGGACAGCGGCCCGTCCAGCGGCGCCACCTGCCCGGCCGGGGCACCCCCGTACTGCATGACGTGCGCGGTGCGCGTCGCGCGCTCGGCAGCGACCTTCACCGCGGCCCGCCACGGCGCGACCCGCTTGGACTGCTCAACCATGCGGCCGCGGCCGACGTGCCGCTTCGAGCCCTGCGGGGCCGGGCGGTGCCCGCGGACGACGACGGTCAGGTCCGGCGCGGGCGGCGCGGGCGCGAGGATCGGCGTGGTGGTCATGAGCGGCCACCGCCCTCGACGTCACGGCGCGGGGACAGGCGCACCGACCACACGATCGCCGGGACCGCCAGCGTCAACACGGCACCCACCCACGGGGCCAGCGGAGCGAGGGCCATCACAGCCACGCACCCCCCACCGGGCGCATCGGGCTGAACCGAGCCCGTACCACGTCGAGCGGCTCCGTCTCACCCTCGACCGACGCCACCATCAGCGGCACCCGGCCCGTCGGGTCGAGCCGGCCGTTCCACCGCCACTCGACGCCGCACGCGTCGCCCCACGCCAGGGACAGGTCCCACGCGTGGCCGGTGCCGTCGAACCACACCTGCCGCAGGGCGTCGAGCCGGCCGCCGCGGGTGGTGAACGGGGTCTCCGGCGGCGGCCCGTCGGGGTCGAGGTCGGGCAGGCGGGGCGGGCAGGGACGTTCGGTGTGCTGGGCGTCGAGGTGGTCGGCCACCTGGCGGAGCGCCGCGGCGGCCTGCTCCGGGCACAGCTGCGAGTGCGGCACGGACACGGTGCCGTCGCAGTGGACGATGAGGACGAACGCGGTTCCGCGTGGTGGCCCGGTCGGGCCGTACTGCTCGTTCATGAGGCCCCCCAAGGGCGAATCGGCCACGACCCGTCGACGACGGCCGTCGGATCGGTCTTCCGGAAGTGCTCCTGCAAGCCGGCGGCCTGCTCGGCGGCCCACTTGATCTGCGCGTCGTGCAGCGCGCCGAGGTCGAGGTCCCGCAGCTCCCCGAAGCGGGGGCGGCGCACGGCCCGGATCTCCTCCGGCCACTGCTCCGGCTCGGTGTGCGCCAACGTGCCGATGCGGTAGGCGACGCGGGCGGCGACCAGGGCGTCGTACTCGCAGCCGTGCGCGTCCGCGTCCGCCCACGGCAGCCGGTAGGCGGCGGCGCAGGTCTTGAGGACGCGGGCGCCCTGCGTCTCGCTGACGCGGCGGCGGTACGGCCAGACGTGGGTGTCGAGGACGCGGGTGTCGATGACGAGCATCCGCATGTCCGGGTGGATGCGGTCGGCCAGCGGGACGACGTCGTGACGCCGGGCCTCGCGGTCGAGCAGGGTGAGGTCGTAGGTGCCGATGTTGTGGCCGACGACCGGGATCCCGACACCGAGGGACAGGGCGAGCCGCTCGACGACCTCGTCGACGACCTGCGCCGCCGGGCGACCCTCGGCGCGGGCATGCTCGGTGGTGATGCCGTGCACCGCGGCGGCCTCGTCCGGAATCTGCACCCCGGGGTCGGCGAGCCACGACGCGGGGTCGATGTCCCGGCCGCCGCCGACGCCGTACACGGCGGCGGTGACGATGCGGTCCTGCTCGACGTCCACGCCCGTGGTCTCAAGATCAAATGCCGTAAGGCGGCCCAGGTGCCAGGTCATGCGGCACCCCGCATCGCGTCGGCTGGCTCCACGCCCTCCGGCAGCAGGCCCAGAGCGTCGAGCAAGTACCGGCAGTCCTCGGCGTCGGCGGCGTGTTCGGCGACCATCCGCGCGGCGCTGGCCTGCGTCTCGTCCAGCTCGGTGGGCGGCTCGGTGGCGCTGGCCCGTGCCGTGTTGTGCATCACCGCTCACCGCCCGCTGCGCGGGCCACTCCCTGCGCCCACACCTCCGGGTACGCCGACGGCTCCTGCTCGACGGCGCCCTCGTCGACGATCTCTGCGGGGAACACGCCCTCGTCGTCCGGGCCGTCGTCGATGACGCCGGTACGCGGGTCGACCCCGGCCTCGACGTCCGCAGCGATCTGCATCAGCTGCTTCGACAGCTCGTCGGACCCGTCCCGGGCCACGTCCCCGGCGCGGTTCGCCCGGTGCCACACCTGCCGCACCTCGTCGGCCGTACGGCACGCCCGCGCGTCGGCGAGGTAGTCCGGGCGCTCGGCGGGCGCGGCCTCGAGCTGCGGCCGGTCGATCGTCGACGGGTCCAGCGCAGCCGCCGTCGAGATCGGCCCGGACAGGGCGTGTCGCAGCTTCGGCAGCGACGGCACGACCATGACGACGGGGAAGTTCTTCGTCTGCCCGCCCGCTACGCGGGTGCGCTGCTCGATCCACATGCGCACCGGCATCAGGCCCTGCCCGCCGGTGGCTTGGAGCACGGTGTCGACTCCACCGGCCATCGCGTCGGCCGCGTAGAACGACTTCGTCTCCAGCCGCCATACGCCGAGGTCGGGCAGGTCCGGCAGCATCACGTTGATGCGCGAGGTCGGCTTGCACACCTCGCGCGCCGAGCGGAGGTGCCAGTCGTCGCCGTACTGCGCCAGGCACAGGCACGGCTTCCGCGACAGCTGCTCGATCTCGCCGTCGCATCGGCGCTGGCAGCCGCCGCCGGACCACATCTCGTTCGACTGCGACAGCGGGTCGCCGGCCGGGAGGATCGCCCGCAACTCGCTCGCGTCGGTGATGACGCGGTACTGCGCGACGTTCTGGTTCTGCGGCGTCCACTCCTCGACGCGGCCGCCGTACAGCTCGGCGGCCCGCTCGACGTAGTCACGGCTGTGGCTGCTGAGCACGAACGTCTTGGACTTGACCGGCCGGGGCCGCTTGCCCTCTACGGGCAGGCTGTAGCCGGTGCGGATGCGGCCAAGCTCTGCGGCTTGCCGCTTCATCGTCAGGATTCGGGAGCCCATGGTCAGGCTGCCTTTCGGGTCTCGGACCCCGGCGCCCAGGGCGGCAGGATCGTGGGGAAGTCGGCGGTGCGGGTGGCGTGCAGCTGGCGGGCGTTCGCCAGGGCGCCGAGGAACCCGCGGTAGACGTCGCGGCCGGTGGGAAGCTCGATCAGCCGGTGGCTGCGGGGCCGCAGGTTGAGCACGGCGGTGCGGCGCGGCCTCGGAGCGGGCATCTCGGAGTCGTCGGGGAGCAGCGCGACCTCGGCGTACCGATAGGCGGCGAGCTGGTACGGCTGGTCCTCGTACACCGTGGTGGCGGGCTTCTTCGCCGACGTCTTGTAGTCGATGAGCCACAGTTCGCGGCGTCCGCCGGGGCCGGTGGGGAGCCAGATCCACAGGTCTCCGGTTCCGGCGTAGCCGTGCCTGCGGTGCAGGACGGTCGTCTCGACGGCTTCGACGTCGCGGTCGAAGTCGACGCGCCACAGCCGGAACCAGCGGGCGAGCTGCACGGCGTACGGCTCGACTTCGGGGTCGGCGGGGGCGGGCTTGCCGATGACGATGGCGTGCGCGCGGTGGTGGACGCGGGATCCGAGGTCGGTGGCCCGTTCCCGATAGTCGTTGGGCAGGCCAACGAGTTCCTTCCGCAACACGCCCGGTTCGGTGTGGGCCCGGTGGGCGACGGCGACGGGGTCTGCGATCACGTGGTCGGCGACGAGGCCGGCGCCCCAGGGGACGAGTCCGAACTTGGCGACGGAGGTGCCCGTGACGTTGGTGACGGAGATGAGGTCGGGGCCCCCAGCGGGGTCGCGGTAGTAGCGACCCCGCTGGGTGGCGACGGCGTTCTTCGGATCGGTCACTGAGCACCGCCCCGCGGGTTGCAGGTGCGGCAGCGCAGCTCGACGAACTCGCCGTCGCGCCCCCGATAGCGGACCCACCCGCCGTCGCAGTCCGGGTCGCAGCCCGCCGCGGCGAGCCAGTCGTCGCCCTCGACGAATTCCGGCCGGTGCTCCCGCCAGTACGCGAGAGCCGCCTCGAACCACGGCCGCGTGTACTCGCTGAGGCCCTTGCGCCGGACCTCACCGATCCACGTGTCGCGGACGGACTCGTACGCCCGGCGGGTCAGGTCGTAGCCCTGGGACGGGTCGATGTCCTCCAGCGGCACCCCGCGGGCGACGCACAGCGCGATCCGCGCGTCGTCCATGGATGTGCGGGCGTCCACGGCGGCGACATGGTCGGTCGGGTCGGACGCGGCCCGGGCGATGGTCTGCATGCGGAGCACGCAGTGCTTCACGGGGTTCATGCGGCCTCACCGGCCTCCATGAGCCCGGCGGCCCGCTGCGCGGCGTCGTGCGCCGCGACCTCAGCCGCCAGCAGCAACACGTTCTGCGTCGCCTCCTCGTCGGAGATGACGAGCCGGCCACGCCGCACCGGGCGAGCGGACGGGCGCCACGGGGCACCGCCGAACCGGCCGGTGGGGATCTCCTCCGCGTACAGGTGCTTGAGTCGGGCGTCGCTCATCAGACGATCACCCACTCGCGGAGCAGGTGGCCGGGGATGGCCGGCTTGCTGGTGTCCCGGCGGGCCTGCGACACCAGGGCGCCGACCTCGTTCTCCGGCACCCCGTGCGCGGTCATGACGTGCTCGACGAGGCGGTCGTGCGCCTCGTCGGAGGACGCCGGGATGCTCGGGTCGTCGGTCTCGTGCGTGGGGTCGAACGGCTCGCTGTACGTGCAGGCGGCGCCGACGGGGCAGTGGTAGTAGGCAGTGCTCACGACGCCCTCCGGCCCTGCTGCACCGGCAGCGGGCTGGCCGCGAAGTGCGCGCGGGTCGACGCGAACAGCGGGTGCCGGATCGTGGACCGCGACCGCGGGAACCCGTCCTCGGCAGCGACCTGCGCCGCGGTGTCGGTGTCGTAGGCGGTCTCGTTGCTGGTGCAGTTCGACGCGTGGCCGCACGAGTCGCAGCACGTGCCGCAGTCGCAGTCGCGGGCGCTCACGCCGCCACCCCCAGACCGGCGGTGCCGAACTGCGAGTCGACGTCCAGGTCGAGCAGCATGTGCCGCTGCTCGGCGAGACGCCCCTCAGCCAGGTCCGCCAGAGAGCTCGGCATGATGCCGACCAGCTCGACGTCGACGTCCCGCCAGCAGACGACCAGCCCGTATGAGCGCAGGTCCTGCCCGCCGCTGGTGAAGGACTGGCGGGCCGTCACCTCGCCGCCGAGCACCTGCTGGAAGCGGTGCAGGTCGTCGAGGGTGCTCGCGCCGTTCTGGACGTCGCCGAGCAGAGCGGGCGCCATCGCGCAGACTCGCCATCCGGCGACGGGCAGTTCCGGGTGCTCCCGCAGGAGCTGGGCGAGCGCCAGCGCGGGCGCCAGCTGGGTAGGCTTCTTCACGGCCTACTCCTTTCGAATGGTTGTGGGTGGGCCAGGGGTCGCCCGCTGCTTGGCCGTTGCGGTGCGGCCCCGTCTTCGTTGTCAGGCGGCGCGGTCGGTGCGGGCCGGGCTCGTCGCGGCGGCCTTGCGGCGCCGGAGGATCTCGGTCTCGATCGCGTCGACCGACCCGAGTGGGTGGCCGGGGTAGTAGGCGGCTTCGGCCGCTTCGCGGGGGGACATCGCGGCCCGCTTGGCGACGCCGGCGGTCAGTGCGCGGGCCGCTGCGGAGATCGCGGCCTCTCGGGTCACGGGCCGGCGGTTCATGCGGCGAGTCCCGTCGCGATCTGTTCTGCGGCGGTGTCGCCGTCCTTCACCTCGAACAGGTCGGTGAAGCTGACGCCGTAGAACCGCATGAGGCGGGCGGCGACGGACGGGCCGACTCCTCCCCCGTTCTCGATGCGGTGGGCGGTGGCGATCCCGATGCCGACGGCGTCGGCCTTCTGCTCGTAGGTGAGGAGTCCGCGGTCTTCGGCGAGCTGCCGGTAGCGGGTGGTCTTGAGGGTGAACATGGCGGTGCACCTCCTTCCGTGCGCGGAAGTTTCCTTGCGTGGAAGAAAGCTAGCACAGATCCTTCCGTGCATGGAAGGAAGTAGCCGACTCATTTGAGTCGGCTGAATGTGCCGAACGCCTGTTCTATAGAGGGGGGACGTGGGTAGACCACGAACACGCCGGTCAGACCAATGACTGGTCTTTCTTCCGTGCACGGAATGTCGACTTAACTTCCGTGCACGGGCGGTAGCCTGCGCACATGCGGAGACGAGACAACGGCGACGACGCGCGGCAGGTCTGGGTGACCTGGCTACGCGAGACGTTGCAAGAACGCGGATACGACGTCGACAGCCCTCGCGGAGGGGGCAAGACGCAACTGGCCGCTGACCTTGACATGGCCGGGTCGAGCGTGACTCGCCTACTCACCGGCGGCAGCATGCCCAACCACGAGACCGTCGTGCGCCTGGCCAAGGTCCTCGACGTCCCCCTCGCAGAGCTACTCGTTCGAACAGGGAAGGCAGCGGAATCGGACTTTCCACAAACAGGGTCAAAACTTGATCACTCTGAGGTATCGTCCGTAACTCCTATGACCCCGGAGCAACTCGCAGCCGCGGCGAAGGTGCCACAAGCACACAGAGCCTGGTTCGAGGAGATGGTCCGGAACTTCATGAACGAAGCGGACAGCGAACAGCACGGTGGCAACTCAACGGGGGGAGCCGCCGCGGGAAGGTAGGCGCTCCATGCGGGGTATGGCGACTGCGCGCGGACTGATCGGGCTCACCACGACGGCCGGAGGCGGCCTCATCGCACACGGCATCACCATCGGGGACGCCACGACGTTCCGCGTCGGCCTGACCGTCGCCCTCGTCGCGATCGCCGGACTCGTGCTGTACCGCGACAAGCGCAGCACGGACCGCATCATCGCCAACCAGACCCACCTGGCCGCCATCCAGGAACGGGGCATAGAACGGCTCGCGCAGGCGAGACACGCCCCGGCAGAACTCCCCACCAACGTCCACCAGATGCACCGCCACCTCCCGCCGCCCCGCGTCGCGGCCCACAACCGCCAGCGGGGCGGCGCCTGACCCACACTTCTCCCCATGAGCCCACCACCCGCCCGCCACACCGGGCACACCGCCGACGACGAGGCCATCCCCGCCATCGGCTACGTACGCGTCTCCACCTGGCGCGAAGAGAAGATCAGCCCAGAACTACAGCGCGCATCCGTCGAAGGATGGGCCCGCCGATCCGGCCGCGTCATCGTCGACTGGGTCGAAGACCTCGACGCCACCGGCACCAACTTCCGCCGAAAGATCATCAACGCGATCGAGCGGGTAGAGCGCGGCGAAGTCCGCGAGATCGTCGTGTGGAAGTACAGCCGCTTCGGCCGCGACCGGCACGGAGTCGCCCTCAACCTCGCCAGGATCGAGAAGGCCGGCGGACAGCTCCAGTCCGCCACTGAAGAAGCCGACGCCACCACCGCCACAGGCTGGTTCCACCGCGACATGCTGTTCAGCGTCGCCGGGTTCGAGAGCAAGCGGGCGGGCGAGCAGTGGATCGACGCCATGGACCACCGGCGGGCGCAGAAGCTCCCCGCCTCCGGAGGCCGCCGCTTCGGCTACATCTGGCACCCCCGCACCATCCCGGACGGGCAAGGCGGCTTCACCACACAGGAAGAGAAGTACGTCGTCGACCCCGACACCGGACCCATCGCTGCGGACCTGTACCGCCGCCACGTCGACGGCGAGGGGTTCTACCGGCTCGCCGGGTGGCTCAACGAGCACGGCTACTACAGCCCCCGCACCGGCAAGCCGTGGGGCCTGAACGCCCTCATTTACTACATGGACGCCGGCTTCCCCGCGGGGAAGCTGTGGGTGCACCGCCGCGACCTCCAGTGCGGCACCCGGAACAAGTGCACCGCCCGGCGGGCCCACTACACCCACATCGACGGGGCGCAGCCCGCGCTCGTCGACCCGGAGCTGTGGCAGCAGTACCTCGATCGGCGGGCGCGGAACGCGAAGCTTCCACCCCGCTCCCGGAAACCGACCTACCCCCTCACGGGGCTCGTCCGCTGCGGGCACTGCGGCCGGTCCGCGATCCCCAGCAACGGCAACTACACCACCGGCTACGCCTACCGGTGCAGCGGCCGCGCCCACCACGGAAACGACTGCAAGGGCGCCTACGTCCGCCGGTCGATCGTCGAGAAGCGGGTGCACGAGTGGCTCGGGGAAGTCGCCGACGAGATCGACGCCCAGTCCGCGGGCACGGAGATCCAGCCGCCGGCGCCGGCCGTCGACCCCGGTATCGAGCGGGCCCGGCTCGCGAAGGAAGCGGACAAGCTGCAACACGCCCTCGACTCCGCGTCGGAGGCGTACGCGCTCGGCGACATCCCCCGGGACAGCTACCTGCGCACCCGGGACCGCCTACAGCAGCGCATGACTGGGCTGGAGAAGCAGATCGAGGAAGCCGCCGCGGACGCGGACCGGGTGCGGGGGCCCGCGCCGTTCACCGGGGTCGTGCAGACGCTCTTGTCGGAGTGGGACACTCTCGCCGTGTCCGTGAAGCGGGATCTCCTGGCGACGCTGCTCGCCCGGGTCGAGATCCTGAGCGACGAGGACGGCCGACGGGCGCGGCCGGTGCCGGTTTGGCCCACGGCGGAGTAGGACAGCCTTACCAGGTCGCCCCGTGCTCGTGCTTTAGAGCAACCGTCCCCGGCGAGCTGCAGGACCAGGTGGTGCAGCAGCCCGTCACGGACCCTGGCGTGGACCGTGACCTGGTCGTAGGGGGCGGGAGCGAGGAAGCGCAGGGTGTCGACGACGTGGATGAAGTCGTCGAGGATCATGTGCCGCGGGCTCTCGGGCAGGCCGACGCGGTGCTTCTGGAGGACGATCAGGTCGCGCGGGTGCTCCAGGCACTGCGTGTAGCACGGCGCGTGGCGGCGGTTGAACCCGACGGCGAGGGGGATTCCGGCCGACTCCGCCCTGTCGACGAGCGTCTCCGCGTCGGCCAGGTGGTGGGCGAGCGGCTTGTCGACGTAGGTGGGGACGCGCGCGTCGAGCAGGCGGCCGACGAGCCGGGGGTGTGCCGGGGTCGCGGCGTGGACGAACGCCGCGTCCGGGCGGGCGTCGAGGAGACCCTCGATCGTGGCGTGGCGGTGTGCGGGAGGGACGCGGTAGGCGTCGCCGAGTTCGCCGAGCACCCGGGCGTCGCGGGTCACCAGGTGCGGCTCGACACCGGGCTGTGCGGTGAGCACCGGCAGGTAGGCCTTGCGGGCGATCGCGCCGAGCCCGATGATGCCGATCTTCACGGGTGCTCCTGGTCCGTTCGGTGAGGGCGGCCGCTGCCGCGGGGTGGAGGGATGTGTACCCGGCGGCGGCACCTCGACGCCCGCGTTTTCACTCTCCCGGGGAATGTCGCGGCAACCCGCCGACGTGCAGGGTTGCGGGGTGAGACATATGACGGGAGCCGTGGTGCTGGGGTGCGTGTCCGTCGTGGCGGTGACGGGCTGCGTGACGGTCCGGGCGAAGGAGGAGCCGCACCGGTCCCCCGGCCCCGGTTCTTCGCGGGCTGCGGAAGCGGCGGACGGGGCTGGTGAGCCGCCGGCGGGCCGGCCCTCGCCGCACGAAGGACTGTCACGCCCGGCCCCGGCGCCGGGCGTGTCCGGGCGGCACGACGCCCGGCCCGGCGCCGTACCGGAACGGGAAGCGGCCGAGAGCGGGGCGCTCGCGCAGGTGCCGCCGGGGGCGGACGGACCGGCCGGGCGGCCCGCTGCCGGGGGCGGCGCGGAACGGCGGGCCCCGGCCCTGCGGCCCGGGGACATGCCGGGGCTGCCGGGCGGCGCGAGGATGTGCGACCTCGGCCGCCGGTACGGCGGCTGGGACGCGGGCAGCGCGCCGCAGGACGCCTGCGAGCGGGCCTACGGGCGCTGATCCGGTTCCTCCAGTCTCCGGCCGAGCCGGTCGATCGCGGCGAGGACGCCCCGGCCGTAGGCGTCGTCGGGCAGCACGTGCGCCGCGTGCCGCGCGCGCTCCAGCTCGCGGCGCGCGGCGCGCGGGTCGCCGAGCTTGGCATGGTCGGCGGCCAGGTTGAGATGCAGGGAGGGATACAGGGCCCGCACCTCGACGGCGTGCTCGCCCCAGGCCGCGTGGTCCTCGGTGAGCGAGTCGGCGGCGGCCAGCGCCCGCAGGTCCCAGGCCAGTTCGTCGGCCGGGTCGTCCTGGGTGTCCGCCATGTAGTGGGCGATGGTGCACCGGTGGAAGGCGTCCGCTTCGGAGGTCTCCTCCCACAGCGCGGCGAAGCGGCTGCGGGCCTCCTCCCGGTCTCCGGCGTGGTGGAGCATCACCGCCTGACCGATGCGCGTGGTCGGTTCGCCCTGCGACGGCTGGGGCGCTGCTGCGGTCACGGCTGCTCCTCGACGGTGTGCGGGCCTGCGGGTCCCGCGTGGGGGGTGGCGGGGTGGAGGTCAGGCGGCCAGGTCGGGGATGCGCCAGTCGACGGGATCGTGGCCCTGGGCCCGCAGGGCCGCGTCGATCTGGCTGAACGGGCGGGAGCCGAGGAACTTCTTCGCCGAGAGCGGGGACGGGTGGGCCCCCTCGACGACGGCGTGCCGGGTGGTGTCGACGAGACGGAGCTTCTTCCGGGCGTAGGCACCCCAGAGCACGAACACGGCGGGCTGCTCGCGGTCGGACACGGCGCGGATCACGGCGTCGGTGAACCTCTCCCAGCCCTGGTTCTTGTGCGAGTTGGGCTCGGCCTCACGCACCGTCAGCACGGAGTTGAGCAGCAGGACGCCCTGCCGCGCCCAGGGGGTGAGGCAGCCGTTGTCGGGCACCGGGTGGCCGAGGTCGTCGCGCAGCTCCTTGTAGATGTTGCGCAGCGAGGGCGGGGTCCGTACGCCCGGACGCACGGAGAAGCACAGGCCGTGGCCCTGGCCGGCCCCGTGGTAGGGGTCCTGACCGAGTACGAGGACCTTGACCTGGTCGAAGGGTGTGGCATCGAGGGCGGCGAAAACCTCGTCGCGGGGCGGGTAGACCGGCCCCGCCGCTCGTTCCTTCTCGACGAACTCGGTGAGTTCGGTGAAGTAGTCCTCGTCCAGCTCCTCGCCGAGAACGCCCTGCCAGGATCCGGGCAGCATGCCGATCACGCGTCAACCTCCGTCAGATGCGGGCGCGTTCCGCTTGGTGTTCCCACGCGCCGGAACCGAAGGTACCGGGCGCCACCGACAACGCCGCGCCGGGCGGCGCGGTGCGGGGTCGTCGGCCCCGCGTACAGACGTGCGCCCCGGCTGCCGACCAGCCGGGGCGCACGCAGTGCGGAAGGGCTCCAGGTCGCTACCAGCTCGCCTTCCGGTTCAGCTCCCACATGCGCATGATCGTCGAGGGGTCGATGCACCATTCGACGCCGGCGATGTCCTTGCCGGCCGCCACGTACACCTTGCCCTGCCAGAGCGGCAGCAGGCGGGCGTCCTCGGCGAGGATCTTCTGCGCCTCGGTGAAGGCCTCGCTGGCGATGCCGCGGTCGTCCTGCTTGCGGGAGGACGGCAGCAGCTCCTGGGTGATGCGGGGCGCCTCGTACGGCGTGTTCAGCGCGTTGTTCTCACCGACGAACGGGGAGATGAAGTTGTCCGCGTCGGGGAAGTCGGGGGCCCAGCCACGGCCGAAGACCGGGTACTCGCCGTGCAGGTAGTCCTGGGAGTACTCGTTCCACGGCTTGCCCTTGACGGTGATGTCGAAGAGGCCGGAGCCCTCGAGCTGGCGCTCGATCTCCTCGAACTCCTTCTTCATCGTCGAGCCGTAGCGGTCGGTGGTGTACCAGAGGGTCAGCGGCACCTTCTCGGTGATGCCGGCTTCCCGCAGGACGGCCTCCGCGCCCGCACGGCTGGGCTCGCCGTACTCGTCGAAGTAGGCGTTGGTGTGGCCGGTCAGGCCACTCGGCACCATGGAGTACAGCGGCTCGGCGGTGCGGTCGTAGACGTTGCGCACCAGTGCCTTGCGGTCGATGAGCTGGGCGATGGCCCGGCGGACGGCTTCGTCGCCCGCCCAGTCGTACTTGGGGTTGAAGACCAGGTAGCGGATCTCCTTGCCCGGGAGCTCGCTCAGCTCGATCTTGTCGTTGCCCTTAGCGCCGGCGTCCTGGAACTCGCTGATCTGACTCGGCGTGAGCCCGCGGAAGGTGACGTCGAGTTCGCCCTTCTTGAACTTCTTCACCATCGCCTTGGAGCTCTGGAAGTAGCGGATGGTGACCTTGTCGTTCTTGATCTCGGCGGCACCCTTGTAGTTCGGGTTCGCGAGCAGGACGGCGCGCTTGTTCTCCCTGTACTCCTCGAGCACGTACGGGCCGGATCCGCCGATCTCGGTGCCCTTGAGCAGCCCCTTGTCGTCGTACACCTCGGGGTCGACGATCGAGGCCGCGGGAGTGGCGAGGACGTACTCGAAGGTCGCGTCCGACTCCTTCAGGTGGAAGACGATCTCGTGCTTCCCCGGGGTCTCGATGCGGTCCAGGCTGCCGAGGAGGCCCGAGGGGCCGCCTTCGGCGCCGATGCTGAAGACGCGCTCGAGGGAGAACTTGACCGCCTCCGCGTCCAGCGGGTTGCCGTTGGAGAAGGTGAGGTCCTCGCGCAGGGTGCAGCGGTACACCTTGCTCGCCGTGTCGGTGAACTTGCAGGACTTGGCGGCGTCCGGCTCGGGCGAGCTGGAGGAGTTGGGGAAGTGCATCAAGGTCTGGTAGACGTTCCGGAACAGCTCCCAGGACTGGTCCCACGCGCCGGCCGGGTCCAGGACGCTGGGCGAGCTGGTGGTGCCGACCACGATGGACTGGTCCTCGTCGTTGTCACCACCGGGCAGCACGCTGCACCCGGCGAGCAGCGCCGCGCTCACCGCGATCGCTGCGGTTCTCAGAGGTCCGTTCCGGTCGAACACGTACGCGCTCCTCAGTCGGCGGGGCCACTGCTTGATGCGGTTGCATGAGGGATGTCGCCCGCCGGCCGGTTCCATGCGCTTCGCTTGCGCATCCGTGTGTCCTGCACGCGGATGCCCGCGCGGACCCGCTGGCCGCAGGCGCATCAGACCTTACCCCAGCATCCCAGCCGTGAGCAGGGACAGATCATCCCTTTGTGACGCCCTTTTCGAAGGCGTCACAGATCTGATGCCGCTCCGCTGCGGAGCGGCATCAGATGGGTGACCAGCGGTGGACGCGGCTCAACTCAGGGTCATCAGACCCCGGCGTTGAGGAAGAGGCCGCCGTCGAGGACCAGGGTCTGGCCGGTGATCCACGCCGCGGCGTCCGAACTGAGGAACGCGGCGGCGCCGCCGACGTCCTCGGGGGCTCCGAGCCGCCCCATCGGGTAGCGGGCCGCGGCCTCGTCCTCACGGCCCTCGTAGAGCGCCGCGGCGAACTTCGTCTTCACCACGGCCGGTGCGAGCGCGTTGACGCGGGCGGCGGGCGCGAACTCGTGGGCGAGCTGCTGCGTCAGGTTGACCATCGCGGCCTTGCTCATGCCGTAGGCGCCGACGAAGGGCGAGGCGGAGAGCCCGGCGATGGAGGCGATGTTGACGACCGAACCGCCGTGGTCGCGCTGCCAGGCGGCCCAGGTCCGCTGGGCGAAGCCGAGGGCCGAGATGACGTTGGTCTCGAAGACCTTGCGGGCGACGGCGAGGTCGAGATCGGCCATGGGCCCGAAAACGGGGTTGGTCCCGGCGTTGTTGACCAGGTGGTCGAGCCGTCCGTAGGCGGCCATGACCGCGTCGACGGCGGCGGCCTGGTGGCCGGTGTCGTGCGCCTTCCCCGCGACGTACATGGCCCGGTCGGCGCCGAGCGAGGCCACCGCGGTCTTCAGGGCGTCCTCGTTGCGACCGGTGATGCAGACCCTGTCACCGCGTGCCACGAGGGCTTCGGCGACGGCATATCCGATGCCGCGGCTGCCGCCGGTCACCAGGGCCGTCCGCCCGCTGTCCGGGCGGGGCGTTCCGGGCTGTGACGGGTCCGGCTGTGCTGTGTCGGTCATGGGCGTGACTCCTGTCAGTTGAGGGGGCCGCCGGCCACGTACATGACCTGGCCGGACACGAATCCCGCGTCGTCGGAGGCGAAGAAGGCGATGGCGCCGGCGACGTCCTCGGGGCGGCCGACGCGCTGGACCGGGATCTGGGTGGCGGCTGCGGCCTGGAACTCGTCGAAGTCCATACCGACGCGTTCGGCGGTGGCGGCGGTCATGTCGGTGACGATGAAGCCGGGCGCGACGGCGTTGGCGGTCACGCCGAACTTGCCCAGTTCCTTGGCGAGGGTCTTGGTGAAGCCCTGGAGACCCGCCTTGGCGGCGGCGTAGTTGACCTGGCCGCGGTTGCCGAGAGCGGAGCTGGAGGAGAGGTTGACCACGCGTCCGAACCCGGCGTCCACCATGTGCTTCTGGCAGGCCCTGGTCATCACGAAGGCGCCGCGCAGGTGGACGTTCATCACGGTGTCCCAGTCCGCGTCGCTCATCTTGAACAACAGGTTGTCGCGGAGCACACCGGCGTTGTTCACCAGCACGGTGGG
This sequence comes from Streptomyces hazeniae, assembly GCF_031845485.1. Lineage (NCBI taxonomy): Bacteria > Bacillati > Actinomycetota > Actinomycetes > Kitasatosporales > Streptomycetaceae > Streptomyces > Streptomyces hazeniae. The sequence goes on along the minus strand of NZ_JAVREQ010000022.1, from coordinate 7,651 downwards.
CGCGCCGAGTTCCTCGGCGACCCGGGCGACGGCGGCCTCGGCCCGCTCGGTGTCGGCCACGTCGCAGCCGACGGCGATCGCCCGCCCGCCCGCGGAGGTGATCTTCTCGACGGTGTCCTTGCAGGCCGCCTCGTCGAGGTCGAGCACGGCGACGGCCCTGCCTTCGTGTGCCAGGCGCACGGCGGTGGCCGCGCCGATGCCTCGGGCTGCGCCGGTGACGATCGCGACGCGCTGCTCGCTGGTGGACATCTCGTTCTCCTCGTCCTCGTGGGGTCGCCGGCGGGTCGCGGGCCCGCCTGGTGAGCAACCGCTTAGTAGGCTCGGTGGTCGTGACGCTAGAAGTCGTGGCACTCCGTGTCAACGGCAGCCCGGTTCATGCCGGTCACCGCACCAGGAGGTCCAGCAGCCGGCGGGCCTCGGCCTCGGGGTCCGCGGTCAGGCCGGTGTGCACCGGGCCGGGCTGGACGACGGTACTGCGCGGCGCGACGATCCAGCGGAAGCGGCGTCCGGCGTCGTCGCCCGCGGCCTGCCCCGCGTCGCCGCCGCCCCGGCACACCCCCTCGACCGCGCGCAGCGCGGCGTGCACCCCCGCCACGTCGGCGTCCGGGTCCAGGGCGCGCAGCCGGTCCTCGTCCAGGTGGGTCAGCGCGGCGGCGTAGGAGCGCGCACGGCAGTAGAGCACGACGCCGGCGTTGATGAGTTCGCCGCGTTCGACGCGCGGGACGACGCGGAGCAGGGCGTATTCGAAGACCATGCGAGGCGTCATCGCGTCTCCCCCGGCTTCCCGGCGTGCCGGGCGGGGGCCGGTTCGGGCGCGGTGCCGGGGCGCCCGGTCAGCCAGCCCGGGGCCTGTGAGGGCCGGTCGGGGGTGGGTGCGCCCAGTTCGACGCGTTCGTGCACCTGTGGCGCGCGGGCTGCGAGGACGCGGGTATAGGCGGCGCGGACGTCGTCGGGGTCGTCGAAGCCGGGTTCGCCCGCCAGCCAGTCGTCGGGGATGTCCGCGGTGCACCGGTCGAGGAGTGCGGGCGTGACCCGGGGGGCGAGGTCGGCCGCGGCGGCGGCCACGTCGGGGGCGAAGGGCGCGAGGACGTGGTCCGACGCGTCGTAGCGGCGGTTCGCGGCTGCGGCGGCCTTCGGCCAGTTGTGGTGCCAGATCAGGGAGGCCCCGTGGTCGATGAGCCACAGGTCGCCGTGCCAGACCAGCAGGTTGGGGTTGCGCCAGGAGCGGTCGACGTTGCCGGTCAGGGCGTCGAACCAGACGATCCGACCGGCCTCCCGGGCCGTCACCTCGTAGGCGAGCGGGTCGAATCCGAGGGACCCGGGGAGGTAGTCCATGCCCAGGTTGGGACCGCCGCTCGCCTTCAGCAGTTCCTGCACCTCCTCGTCCGGCTCGGCGAGCCCGAGGACCGGGTCGACGTGGACGACTGCCAGGTCGGGTACGCGGAGCCCGAGGAGCCGGGCGAGCCGCCCGCAGACGACTTCGGCGACCAGCGTCCTGCGGCCCTGTCCGGCACCGGTGAACTTCACGACGTAGGTGCCCAGGTCGTCGGCTTCCAGGAGGCCGGGCAGCGAGCCGCCCTCGCGCAGGGGCGTGACGTACCGGGTGGCGGTGACTTCGGGCAGCATCGCACCAGGTTATGCGGCGCCGTGTCGTTGAACGCGGCGGCCCGGGCGCACGTAGGAAGGTGTGGACGGCTGTCCCGAGACCGTAGGAGCGTCACATGAACACCGCCTTTCCCACCCGCCGTACCGTGCTGGCCGCCGCGGGGACCACCTCGGCCGCGCTGGCTCTCGCCGCGTGCGGGAGTTCCGGCGGCGGGGACGCCGGCGGCGAGAAGTCCCCCGGGTCCGGCGACCAGCCGACCGGAGAGGGCACTTCGGAGCCCGGCGGGGGCGGCGCGGAGCTGGTGAGCGCGTCCGAGGTGCCGGAGGGCGGCGGGACGATCCTCAAGGAGGAGAAGGTGGTCGTCACCCAGCCCTCGGCCGGCGAGTACAAGGCCTTCTCCGCGGTGTGCACGCACCAGGGCTGCGTGGTGTCGTCGGTCGCGGACGGCTCCATCAACTGCGCGTGCCACGGCAGCCGTTTCGCCGTCGCCGACGGCAGCGTGCAGCAGGGTCCGGCGACGCAGCCGCTGCCCGCGGTGAAGGTGTCGGTGCGCGGCGGTTCCGTGCGGCGGAGCTGACCGGGCGCCTCCTCCACCGGCCCGTCAGTCGTACCGGCGTGACAGGGAGGGGCGCAGCGCGTCGGTCACGGCGTCCGCCACTCCCTCGACCTCTTCCAGAGCCAGCGGCGAGAGGGTGATCCGGACTCCGGGTTCCGAGGCGAGGCGGAAGCGCGCGCCGGGGGCCACCGCCCAGCCGGCCTGGAGGAGGCGCGCCACCGCTCCGGTCTCGTCGGGCACGGGCACCCAGGCGTTCATGCCGCTGCGGCCGCGTGCGGGCACGCCACGGTCCGCGAGGGCGCGTACCAGTGCGTCCCGCCGGTGCCCGTAGGAGGCGGCGACGCGGTGCGGACGCACGGCCTCGTGTTCCCAGAGCCGGGCGACGGCGTCCTGGAGCAGGTGGCTGACCCAGCCCGGGCCGAGCCGCTGGCGGCCCCGCACCCGGTCGACGGTGAGCGCGTCGCCGGTGAGGACGGCCAGGCGCAGGTCGGGGCCGTACGCCTTCGCGGTGGAGCGGACCAGCGCCCAGTGGGTGGTGGAGCCGCAGACCGCGTGCAGCGGCAGGTCGACGATGCCGTGCCCGTGGTCGTCCTCGACGACCAGCGTGGCCGGGTGTTCCGCCAGCAGCGCGCGGAGGGCGGCTCCACGCGCGGCCGAGACGGCGGCGCCCGTGGGGTTCTGGGCGCGGGCGGTCACGATCAGGGCGCGGGCGTGCCGCCGGAGGGCGCCGGCGACGGCGTCGGGCAGCGGCCCGTCGTCGTCCACGGCGACGGGCAGCGGACGCAGGCCGAGGGCCGGGACCAGGTCCAGCAGACTCCCCCAGCCGGGGTCCTCCACGGCGACGACGTCACCGGGCCGCAGGTGCGCCGCCAGGACGCGTTCGATCGCGTCCAGGGCGCCGGAGGTCACGGCGACGGGCCCTTCGGGAACGCCGTCGTCGGCGAGCATCCGCCGAGCGGCGCGGCCGAGTTCAGCCGTGACGGCGGGGGCGCCGTAGAGCGTCGGACGCGTGCGGGCGCGCTCGGCCGCCGCGGCGAGGGCGTCGCCCAGCGGAGGCAGCAGCGCGGGGTCCGGATTGCCGGTGGACAGGTCGCGCGCACCGCGGGGGACGTCGACGCGGAGCGACTCGCGGGGTGTGCTGGCCGGGCGGTGCCGGATGCGGCTTCCCCGGCGCCCGGCGGTCTCGATCACTCCGCGGTCCCGCAGCGAACGATAGGCGGCCGCCACGGTGTTGGGATTGACGCCGAGCCGTGTGGCGAGCTCGCGCTGCGGGGGAAGCGCGTCGCCGGGGGCGAGGGCGCCGGCGCCGACGCCGCGCTCCACGCTGGCGGCGATCTCGGCTGCGCCCGCTCCCTCGATCCGGTAATCTCCTAGCACAAACATAATTATGCACTAGTTCAAAGAGAACGCAAGGAGATCCCCATGTCCGCCACCGCGTCTCAGCGACCGTCCTACGAGGCCGTCGGGCGCACCACGCCGACCCGCAACCGCGACCGGGCCTCCTACGACCGCGACCTGGTGCACGCGATCCTCGACGAGGGCTACGTCTGCCACCTGGGTTTCGTGCGCGACGGGGCACCCGTGGTGCTGCCGACGCTGTACGCCCGGGCCGGCGAGCGGCTGTACGTGCACGGTTCCACCGGCTCCCGGCCACTGCGGGCGGCCGGGGACGGCACCGAGGCACCGGGGCTTGCCGTCTGCCTGACCGTCACGCACGTCGACGGGCTGGTGCTCGCCCGCTCGGCCTTCCACCACTCCGCCAACTACCGCTCCGTGGTCGTCCACGGCGAGGCCCGGCAGGTGACGGACCCGCAGGAGCGGACGGCGGCGCTGGACGCGCTGGTGAACCACGTGCTGCCCGGCCGGGCGGCCGACTGCCGCCCGGCGGACGCGCGGGAGCTGGCGGCCACCGCCGTCCTGGCGCTGGACCTGGTGGAGGTCTCGGCGAAGGTCCGGTCCGGCCCGCCCGTGGACGAGCCGGAGGACCTGTCGCTCCCCCACTGGGCCGGCGTGCTGCCCGTGCGCAGCACCAGGGGCGAGCCGGTGCCGGCCGACGACCTGGCCGGCACCGTCGCCGCGCCCGCCTACCTCACCGCTCCGCGGAGGCCGGGACGCTGAGGTCGGGCCCCGGCCGCACGGGGGTCCGACGGACCGACGCGGCGTGCCGCGCCTCGGCCCACGCCAGGCCGGTCACGGCGAGGAGAAGCAGCACCGTGCCGGTCACCGTGGCGGCGGTCAGCCGTTCGTCCAGGAGCACCACCGCGATGACCGCGGCGCTCACCGGCTCGATCAGCATGATGACCGAGACGGTCGCCGCGCGGACCACGGCGGCGCCCGCGAAGTACAGGGCGTAGGCGAGCGCCGTGGGCACGGCCGCGACGTAGGCGAGGAGGAGCAGCACCCGGACCGGGTCCCCGGTCTGCGGGAGGAGCCCTTCGGCCAGCGCCAGGGGGAGGGTGCAGACCGCCCCGACGGCGAACGCCCACCGTGTGGTGGCGGACTCGCCGGTGCCCGACGTGCGGCCGAACCGCCGCGTCAGCAGGGTCACCGCCGCGTAGCCGGTGGCGGAGAGGAGGGCGAGGGCGACTCCGGCGGGGCGGACCGTGCCGCCTCCGGCACCGAGACACAGGACGAGGAGTCCGGCCAGTGCACCGGTCACCGCCGCGATCCCAGAACCACCGAGGCGTTCGCCCATGGTCAGCCGCGCGCCGAGCGCGATGAGGACGGGTCCCGCGCCGAGCGTGACGACGGTGCCGACGGCGAGGCCGGTGACCTCGACCGCGGCGAAGTAGGCGGTCTGGAAGACGGCGAGGCCGACGCCGGTGGCGGCGATGCGCAGCGCACGACGCCCGCGCCGCTCGGCCGGCCGGGGCGCCCGGGCCGGCTCCGTCCGCGAGCGTGCCGTGAGTCCGCGCAGGCCCTGGAAGGCCAGCAGCAGCAGGAGGCCTCCGGCGTAGCGCCAGAAGGAGAGGGCGAGGGGGCCGAGGTCGCTCGCCCGGTAGAGGAGCGAGGCGGCCGCGCCGGCGGTGCCCCAGGCGACGCCGGCCACGACGAGGTAGGTCAGGGCGCGGCCGACGGGCAGGACGGCGGCAGCTGAAAGGGATGCGTGCGACACGTGGTGTACTCCGCGCAGAGAGGGGACTGGTGACGTTCCCGTCTGCGGGCGCCGGAGGGGGACGCCGCGGGCGGAGCCTTGCTCCCCCGGTGGCGCGGTCCTCGGCCGGCCCGCTCTACGCGGCGGGCGGCGACAGCACGGTCAGGTACACGGCGGCCACCCTACGAGGACGGGGTCCGCGCGGACAAGCCCGTTCCGGCGTGGTCGGCGACGGCGCTCCCGGCGACCGGCTCGGGTGCGGGCGGCCGGGGGGCCGAGCGCTGGGCGATGAGGGCGCCGGTGAGCACCAGCAGACCGCCGAGGACCTGGGGTGCGGAGAGGTGTTCGCCGAGCAGCACCCAGGCCAGCGCGGTCGCGATGACCGCCTCCAGACAGGCGACCACCCCGGCGACCTGCGGGGACAGGCGGCGCACGGAGACCACGCCGGTCAGGTAGGCGGCGACGGTGGCGACCAGCACGATCCACCCGAGGAGCAGCAGGCCCGGGACCGGCGTGCCGTCCATCTCGGCGTCGCGGAGCAGGACCCCCCATTCCATGGACCACGGCCGGGCGACGAGGGTGAGCAGGAGTGCGCCGACCAGCAGGCCGTACGCGATCACGCCCACCGGGTCGGGCCGCCTGCCGTCGGCCTCGTCGGCGCCGTGGTCGGAGAGCACGAAGTAGCCGACCTGACAGCAGGCCGCGCCCAGCGCCAGCAGCAGGCCGAGGACGTCGAAGGCCAGCCCTGACCACACCTGCACCACGCAGCTCAGCCCGCCGACGGCCAGCACCACGCCGACGGCCGCCGCCCGGGTCACCGGGCGGCGCTGCACGAACCGCACCCAGCCGAGGACCAGCGCGGGGGCCAGGTACTCGATGAGCAGGGCCACGCCCACGGGGATGCGGGAGATCGCGGCGAAGTAGCAGGCCTGCACGCCGGCCACCGCGAAGAGGCCGAAGCCCGCCAGCAGCGCGGGATGCGACCTGAGCAGCCCGCGGTGACGCCAGGCGAGGGGCAGAGTGACCAGGGCGGCTCCCGCGACCCGTAGCCAGGTGACGTGCAGGGGGTCGAGGCCGGCCTCGATGAGCGGCTTGGCCGCGGGACCGGATCCGCCGAAGGCGAAGGCGGACAGGAGCGCGATGGCGAGTCCCGTGCTCCGGGCCCGGACGAGGTGCGACGGTGGTGCGGCGTGCGGCATGCGCCCCATGATGCCAAGCGAAGTCAGGAGTGTCACCCTGGATAGCACCTGTCTCACCGTGCGAGACCCGGACGCGGCCGGCCCTCGCGGAGGCCACGAAGCGTGCGGGTCGGCGTCCCCGCGACCGGCCGTGGCGAGGCGCGACCGCCGCGGCCTACGCTTCCCGGCATGAGAATCCGTGTCGTCGACGCCTTCACCGACCGTCCGTTCGCCGGCAATCCCGCCGCGGTCGTCCTGCTCGAGGAGGCGCGCTTCCCCGAGGACGAACGGCTCCAGCGGGTTGCGAGCGAGATGAACCTCTCCGAGACGGCGTTCGCGCACCCGCTCCCCCGCGAGGCGGACGCGGACTGGGCGCTGCGCTGGTTCACGCCCGCCGTGGAGGTGAACCTGTGCGGGCACGCGACGCTGGCCACGGCGCACGTGCTGCACTCCGCCGGACGGGCCGGCTCCCGGCTGCGGTTCCGGACCCGTAGCGGAGTGCTGACCGCCGCTCCCTCCCCCGACGGCACGGTGACGCTGGACTTCCCGACGGCTCCGCTGACGCCGGTGGCCGAGCCGCCCGGGCTCTCCGCGGCACTGGGCTGCGAGGTCCTGACGGTGCACGACACGGGGCCGGACGTCGGCGACCTCCTGGTCGAGGTCCACGACGAGGAGACGGTGCGCGCCCTCGCGCCGGACATGGCCGCGCTGGCCCGGCTCCGGGGGCGCGGCGTCATCGTCACCGCCGCCGCTCACGACACGGCCGCCGGTTACGACTTCGTCTCCCGGTTCTTCGGGCCCGCGGTGGGGGTTCCGGAGGACCCGGTCACCGGGAGCGCCCACACGGCGCTCGCGCCGCTGTGGGCGGCCCGCCTGGGGAGGGACGAGCTGACAGGTTTCCAGGCGTCCGCGCGGACCGGAGTGGTGCGGACCGCGCTGCGCGGCGCGCGGACGGAGCTGTCGGGGTCGGCGGTGACGATGCTGGACGGCCGGCTGCTGACGGGTCTCTGAGCGCACGGGCCGCCGCTGCACCCCCGGTGGCGGTGCGCGTGCGCCGGGAGGGGGTCACCGACCGGAGGCACCGGACGGCGGGATGCTCCTATTGACGTCAACCGGCGGGTGCCAGGTTGGTTTGGGTGATGCGTGGCTTGTTGGTCAGAGCGCGGTAGACCTCGCGGGCGACGAATCGCTTGAGGCAGCGCATGATGTCCTTCTTC
>NZ_JAVREQ010000021.1:0-128723 GCF_031845485.1 Streptomyces hazeniae | reverse complement strand
TGCGCAGGACGAGGGTGTTGACGAAGAAGCCCACCAGGTCGTCGAGGGCTTGGTCGGTGCGTCCGGCGACGGGGGTGCCGAGGGGGATGTCGGTGCCGGCGCCGAGGCGGGTGAGGGTGGCGGCGAGTGCGGCGTGGAGGACCATGAAGACGGTGGTGCCGGTCTCCCGCGCGAGCTCCACCACGCGGGCGTGGGTGGCGGCGTCGAGGGTGAGAGGGGCGTCGGCGCCGTGGCCGGTGGGGTGTGCGGGGCGCGGCCGGTCGGTGGGCAGGGTGAGCTCTTCCGGGAGGCCGGCGAGGGTGTCGCGCCAGTGGTCGAGCTGGGTGGCGAGAAGGCTGCTGGGGTCGTGGGGGTCGCCGAGGAGTTCGTGCTGCCACAGGGTGTAGTCGGCGTACTGGACGGGGAGTTCGGCCCAGTCCGGTGACCGGCCCTCGCGGCGGGCGGTGTAGGCGGCGCCCAGGTCGCGCAGGAGGGGGCCGACGGACCAGCCGTCACCGGCGATGTGGTGCAGCACCAGCAGCAGCACGTGCTCGTCCTCGCCGGTCGAGAACAGCCGGGCACGGAACGGAATCTCCCCCGACAGGTCGAACGGGGCCAGCGTGGCCTCCCGGATCAGCGCGGCCTGGTCCCGTGCTTCGCCGTCCCGCTGCTGCCACAGGTCGTGAGCCTCCGACAGCGGTACGACGTGCTGCCGCGGTACGCCGCCCGTGGCCGGAAAGACCGTGCGCAGGGCCTCGTGACGGTCTGCCACGTCGCGAACGGCGTCGCGCAGGGCGTCCACGTCCGGTTCGCCGCGCAGGCGGAGCAGGAACGGGATGTGGTAGGAGGCGTTCGGCCCCTGCATCTCCTCCAGGAACCACAGCCGCTGCTGGGCCGAGGACAGGGGCAGCGCGTCGGGACGTGCGTACCGGGAGAGCGGCGGCTTCGCCCGGTCGGCCGTCTCCAGACGTGCGGCCAGGGCCGAGACCGTGGGGAAGCGGAACACGTCGGCGACCCCGGTCTCCACCCCCAGCTCGGCCCGGACGCGGCTGGTCAGCCGCGCGGCCAGCAGGCTGTGCCCGCCCAGGTGGAAGAAGTTCTCCCGCACGCTCACCGTGTCGAGGCCGAGTACCTCGCAGAAGAGTGCACACAGCGCACGTTCGCGCGGGGTGGCGGGCTGAGGGCCGGCGGGTGCACTCGCCCGTGGCGGCTCCGGCAGGGCACGGCGGTCCACCTTGCCCGAGGCCGTCAACGGGAGCGCGTCGAGTGGCACGTAGCTCGCGGGCAGCAGGTGCGGCGGCAGGTGCTCCTCGGCGTACCGGCGCAGGGCCTCGGTGTCGACCGGGGCGGAGCCCTGGCGGCCGACGACATGGGCGACGAGCTGCACGGAGCCGGTGGCCTCCGACGTGTACGGCGTCACCACGGCCTGCCGTACGTCCGGCCGGCCGGCGAGGACGCCCGCCACCTCTGCGGGATCGATGCGGAAACCGCGGACCTTCAGCTGGTCGTCGGCCCGGCCGTGATGCTCGATCTCGCCGCCGGCCAGGCGGCGCGCCAGGTCCCCCGATCGGTACATCACGCTGCCCGGAGGGCCGTACGGGTCCGCCACGAAGCGCTCGGCGGTCGGCGCCGGAAGGCCGGCGTACCCGTGGGCGAGGCCGATGCCGGACACGTACACCTCACCGACCACGCCGGGCGGCACCTCCCGGAGCCGTGCGTCGAGGATGTGGACGGGCTTGCCCGCCAGGGCGGTGCCCACCGGGATCGAGCCGGACGCCGCGTCCTGCGGCGAGATCGTGTGCGCGAGGGCGAAGATCGTGCCCTCGACCGGGCTGCAGCCGTTCACGAACCGGGTCGCCGGATACGCGCGCAGCGCACGGGCGACGTGCGGAGCCGAGAGGCGTTCACCGCCGGACATCAGGACCCGGACCCCGTCGAAGGCCCCGGGATGGTTGTCCATCAGGTGGTTGAAGAGACCGCTGGACAGGTAGGCGGTGGTGACCCGGTGCCGCCGGATCAGTGCGGCCACCTGCGCGGGGTCGACCCGGTTCCCCGGGTGGAGGACGCACGTCCCGCCGTGGAACAGCGGGCCGAACAGCTCCAGCGCGAAGGCGTCCCACGAGATCGGCGAGCACTGCAGCCACGTCTCCCCGGCACCGAAGTCCGCGTAGCTCTGACCGAGGAGCGTGCCCACCAGCGCGCGGTGGGGGGTGACGACGCCCTTGGGGGTGCCGGTGGAACCCGAGGTGAACATCACGCAGGCGGTGTCCGCGGACGAGACCGCGAGCGCGGGGGGTGTGGCCGGCAGGCGGCCGACGGCCGCCGCGTCCCGGTCGAGCAGGACGAGCCGTGTGGCGTCGTTCCGCCAGCCCGCGTCGTGCTCGGAGGTGCTCAGCACATGGCTGACGCCTGCCTGGCCGGTGACGGCACGCAGCCGCGCCGCGGGGAAGTGCGGGTCGAGCAGGGTGTAGCCCGCCCCGGCCTTCAGGACGGCGAGCAGTGCCACGACCAGCCGCGGATCGCGCTGGAGAAGGATCGCCACGGTGTCGCCGCGGGAGACCCCGACGGCGCGGAGGTGGTGGGCGAGGCGGTTGGCGGCGTCGTCCAGTTCGCGGTAGGTCAGGCGCTCCTGCTCGCAGACGACGGCGGTGACCTCGGGGTGGCGGTCGGCGGCGGAGGCGAACGTCTCGTGCACGGTTCCCGTCACGGGTCCCCGCCGCGTCGCCTGCCGCTCGGCTCGCAGCGCCTCCCGTTCCGCGGACGTCAGGATGTCGACGTCGCCGATCGTCGCCCCGGGATCCGCGGTCATCGCCTCCAGCAGGCGCGCCCAGCGGTCGGCGAAGGCCTCGGCGGCCCGACGGTCGAAGAGGTCGGTGGCGGTGGTGAGCGTGCCGGTCAGGCCGGCCGGTTCGCCGTCGTCGTCGTGCTGCTCCGCCACGTCGACGGTGATGTCGAACTTCGCCGAGTCGAGTGCCAGGACCCGGGGCTCCTCCGCCTCCACCCCGGCCAACCGGAGCGTGCCCGTGGTGTTGCTCTGGAGGACGAGCATGGTCTGGAAGAGGGGGTGGTGGGTGAGGGTGCGGTGGGGGTTGAGGTCTTCGACGAGGGTTTCGAAGGGGAGGTCCTGGTGGGCGTAGGCGGTGAGGTCGGTGTTGCGTACGCGGTTCAGGAGGGTGCGGAAGGTGGGGTTGCCGCTGGTGTCGGTGCGGAGGACGAGGGTGTTGACGAAGAAGCCCACCAGGTCGTCGAGGTTGTGGTCGGTGCGTCCGGCGACGGGGGTGCCGAGGGGGATGTCGGTGCCGGCGCCGAGGCGGGTGAGAAGTGCGGCGAGGGCGGCGTGGAGGACCATGAAGACGGTGGTGCCGGTCTCCCGCGCGAGCTCCACCACCCGGGCGTGCAGCTCGGCCGGCAGGTGCAGCGGCAGGGCCGCACCGGCGCGGGCGCCGTCGTCCGAGCGACGTCCGTGCACCGGCAGGGCGAGTTCTTCCGGGATGCCGGCGAGGGTGTCGCGCCAGTGGTCGAGCTGGGTGGCGAGGATGCTGCTGGGGTCGTCGAGGTCGCCGAGGAGTGCACGCTGCCAGAGGGTGTAGTCGGCGTACTGGACGGGGAGTGCGTCCCAGTCGGGTGCGTGCCCGCGGGTGCGGGCGGTGTAGGCGGCGCCCAGGTCGCGTAGCAGCGGGTCGACCGACCAGCCGTCACCGGCGATGTGGTGCAGCACGAGCAGCAGCACGTGCTCGTCCTCGCCGGTCGAGAACAGCCGGGCACGGAACGGGATCTCCCCCGCCAGATCGAACGGACGCGCCGCCTCCGCACGGACCACCCCGTCCACGTCCCCGGCGCATTCCACGACGGCCCACGACAGGCGGCAGTCCTCCGCGGGCAGGATGTGCTGGCGGGGTTCGCCGTCGTGCGCGGGGAAGACGGTCCGCAGCGCTTCGTGACGGGCGACCACGTCCAGCAGGGCGTCCCGCAGGCACCGCTGGTCCGGTTCACCGTGCAGCCGCACGGTGAACGGCACGTTGTAGAGCGACGACGGTCCCGCCGCGTGGTCCAGGAACCAGATGCGCCGCTGCGCCGGTGCCAGGGGAAGGTGCTGCGGACGTGGCCCGGCGGTGAGTGCCGGCTGTGCGCGCGGGGCGTCCGCCACCACGGACGCCAGTTCTGCGACGGTGGGGGACCGCAAGACGTCACGGAGCCCGATCTCCGCGTCGAGGACGGAACGGATGCGGCCGACGAGCCGGGCGGCGAGCAGGCTGTGTCCGCCGAGCTGGAGGAAATCGGCGTCGGCGCTCACTTCCGCCAGGTCCAGGATCTCCGCGTACAGCGTGCAGAGCCTTCGCTCCAGCGGAGTTCCGGGAGCACGACCTGCGGTGGCCGTCTGCCGGAAGTCGGGTGCGGGAAGGGCGGCGCGGTCGAGTTTGCCGTTGGGGGTCAGCGGCAGCGCGTCGAGGAAGACCCAGGCGCTCGGCACCATGTATTCCGGCAGCCGGCCGGAGGCGTAGCGCCGTAGTTCTCCCGGCGTGATGCCGCCTTCCTTTTCGGGGACGATGTAGGCGACGAGTCGGGTGGTGCCGTTGTGGTCGTGGGGGAGGACTGCGGTGTGGCGGATGTGGGGGTGGTGGGTGAGGGTGGTTTGTATTTCGGTGGGTTCGATGCGGTAGCCGCGGATTTTGATCTGGTGGTCGGTGCGGCCGTGGTATTCGAGGGTGCCGTCGGGGAGTCGGCGGGCGAGGTCGCCGGTGCGGTACATGCGCTCGCCGGGGTGGCCGTGGGGGTTGGCGGTGAAGCGTTCGGCGGTGAGGGCGGGTTGGTGGGTGTAGCCGTGGGCGAGTCCGGTGCCGGTCATGTAGATCTCGCCGATGGTGCCGGGCGGTGCGGGGCGGAGACGGGAGTCGAGCAGGAGAGCCCGCTTGGTGGGCAGAGACGCCCCGATGGGGATGGTGGGGCGTTGGGTGTCCTGAGGGGTGATGGTGTGGGTGGTGGTGAAAATGGTGGATTCGACGGGTGAGTAGCCGTTGGTGAGGATCAGGTGGGGGTGGTCGTCGAGGGCCTTGGCGACGTGCGGAACGGAGGCAGGTTCACCACCGGTGAGGACGTGGCGTGTGTGGCTGAAGAGACCGGGGTGGGTGTCGAGGAGGTGGTTGAAGAGGCTGGCGGAGAGGTAGAGGTGGGTCGGCCGACGGGTGGTGACCAGGCGGGCGATGGTGTCGGGGTCGGGGCGGGTTCCGGGTTGGAGGATGCAGGTGGCGCCGTGGAGGAGGGGGGTGAAGAGTTCGAGGGCGTAGGCGTCCCAGGGGATGGGGGAGCACTGGAGCCAGGTGTCGCCGGGGCCGGTGGTGGTGAAGTGCTGGTCGAGGAGAGTGCTGGTGACAGCTCCATGCGGGGTGGCGACGCCTTTGGGGGTGCCGGTGGAGCCGGAGGTGAACATCACGCAGGCGGTGTCGTCGGACGTGATGGGGATGCCTGGTGGTGTGGCCGGCTGGGCGGCGATGGCCGCCTCGTCCCGGTCCAGGAACACCGGTCGGACCGCGTCGCTCGACCACTCCGTGTCGTGGCTGGTGGTGGTGATGAGGTGGGTGGCGTGGGAGTGGTGGGTGATGGTGGTCAGGCGGGTGGTGGGGAAGTCGGGGTCGAGGAGGGTGTAGGCGGCGCCGGCCTTGAGGACGGCGAGGGTGGTGGTGGCCAGGGGGAGGTCGCGGTCGAGGAGGACGGCGACGGTGTCCCCGCGCGACACCCCGCAGGCGCGCAGGTGGTGGGCGAGACGGTTGGCGGCCTCGTCCAGCTCGCGGTAGGTCAGGCGGTGTTCACCGCACACGAGCGCGGTCAGGTCCGGATACCGATGAGCGACGGCCTCGAAAGCCTCGTGCACACACGACCAGGTGGCGGACGGGGGCATCTGCGAAAGGTTCTCGACCGATGACGAGGACACGGTCACCATCTCCATGACGTGAGTGAGCAGAAGAAGAAAACGGGGCCGGCAGGCTGCGCCTGTTCGGGAAAAGGGCGGGCGTCAGCCCGACTTCGCCATGTCGGCGATCAGCGAGGCTGGGCGCATGTCGCGCCAGTTCTCCTCGATGTAGGCGAGGCACGCCGTCCGCTCGTCGGGGCCGTGCTGCGTCTCCCAGCCGGCCGGAACCTCCAGGTCGGCGGGCCACAGCGAATGCTGGGTCTCGTGATTCGTCAGCACGAGGTACTGCGTGTCGTCGTTCTCGAAGGGATTCGTCATGACGGATGCTCCTTTACTTCTTTGAATCCGGACGGCACGAGAATAGAAAGGCGAAAGGGTGCCGAACGGCAGCAGAGGGGGCAGCTCACCGGCAGTTCCCCGGCCGCATTTCCTGCCGAATCGAACGGGTGCCGCGCCGTGTCAGACGCCGTCCGCGGCGGCGACCCACCGGTCGGGGCAGCCGGCCGGCGTGGCCGGAGTGCGACTCGACCTCAACAGGGGATCCCCGGCCCGGTGGTCCAGGGCCGGGCGGGTCGGTGTGGTCGCCGCGACGAGGGCGTCGACGCCCTGCCGTCCGCGCGCGTCCGCCCACGGGCGCGGGTCAGGCCCCGCGCACGACGCCGACGGCCGGGCGCCGGCGCGCTCTTCCCGAACGGCCCGCGACCGGGCGCGTCGGGGGCGGAGCCGCCGGTTCCGGGCGGGGGACGCGGTCTTCCGCCGTTCGCGCGGCGCCGGAGTCAGTCGAGGCGGGCCTCCCGCAGCGGTCGCACCAGGAGCAGGGTCAGTGCCGCGCACCCGGCCAGTGCCGCGTGCGTCGCGAACGCCGCCCGCATGCCGAAGCCCTCCGCCAGCACACCGATGAGCAGGTTGCCGAGCGGAGCGGCGCCGAAGATCAGGAGCGCCTGGACGGACATCACCCGCCCCCGGGCCGACTCGGGCGACCAGCGCTGCACGAGGGACACCAGGACGATGCCCCCGACGCCGGAGACCAGCCCGATCAGGCAGTAGGGCACGAGTGCCCAGTGCAGGGACGACACCATGGCCAGCGAGGCCAGGCAGCCCGTCTGGACCACGCTCCCCAGCAGCACCACCCGTCCCGCCCGGCGGCGGGCCGGCCATACCAGCGTCAGAAGGAACCCGGCGGTCGCCCCCACGGTGAACAGGGTGAGGAGCAGGCCCGCTCCGCCGGCCCCCGACCCGTAGGTGCCGGCCAGCAGCACGATGCCGACGTTCACCGGACCGCCGGCGCTGAGCTCCACCAGACCGATGACCAGCATCACGGACCGCAGATGCGGCCGGCGGACCACCGTCCGCAGCCCGTCGGCGATCTGCTGGCGGAAGGTGCGGATGGCGGCGGGCGGAGGCGCGTCCCGTCCGGCGTCCGCCGCGGCGTCCTCGACGGCACGCGCCCGCTCCTCCGTGCTGCCGGGGAGACCGCGTGCCTTGCGCACGGCGAAGGCGGCCAGGCCGAAGGTCGCGGCGTTGACCGCGGCGACGAGCGGAACACCGCCCAGCGCCAGGAGGCCGCCGCCCAGCGGCCCGCCCAGCGCCTGGCCGCCGCGCAGCCCGCTGAGGTACAGGGCGTTCCCGCGCACCAGGTGCTCCCGGGGCAGCAGCCGCGCCCGGAACGCACCGGAGGCCGGCACGAAGAACGCGGCGCACAGAGAGAGCGCCGCGGCCGCGACCACCAGGACCACCACGTCGGGGCCGGTCACGGCGACGAGCCCCGCCGCGACCACCATCACCCCGGCCCGGGCCACGTCCGCGCGGTACATCACGCGGCGCGGCCCGGCGGAGTCGGCGACCGCCCCGCCGCCCAGCAGCGTGAGCAGCTGCGGCAGCGACGCCAGCGCGAGGACCGCTCCCGCCGTTCCCGGGCTGGTCGTCTCGGTCAGGGTCCAGGCGAGCGTGACGTACCAGGCCGCGTCGCCGAGGGAGGACAGGCCCATGGCGGAAAGGAAACTCAGGTAGCGGGCCGTGAAGAGTCCGCCGGTGCGCGCGCGGACCGGACCGGCCGCGCGCCCGGTCGTCGCATGCTTCACGGCGCCCCTCCCGGCACGCCTCCCGGCACGAGGGCCGTGGGCGCCTCGACCGGTACGTCCCCGGCGGGCGACCACAGGTCCTCCGGCGCCAGATCGCCGACCCGGTACTTGCCCACGGCGCTGACGAGCAGCCGCAGTTCCAGCGCCAGCGCCTCGACCAGGCGCACCAGGCCGTTCTCGGGGTCCTCGGCGACCGCGACCAACGCGGCCCGGCCGAGCCCCACCGCACGGGCACCCAGCGCGAGCGCCTTGACCGCGCGGGTCCCCTCCCACATCCGTCCGGAGGCGAGCAGGTCGTGCTCCGGACGTCCCACACGTCGCAGGCACTCGCCGAGCGGGAGACCGACGTGGTCCAGGAACGCGGTGGGCGCCCATCCGCTGCCGCCCTCGGCGCCGTCGACGGTGACCGCGTCCGCGCCGCTCTCCCAGGCCACGCGGGCCGCTGCTCCGACGTCCCGGCCGGGCGGCAGCTTCACCCACACCTTCACCCGGGGGAAGTTGTTCCGCATCAGCCGGATCTGCTGCCGCAGGATCTCGTCGGTGAACGTTCCCGGACTGCTGCAGCGCAGCAGACGCTCGCCGTCCGCGTCCAGCGAGCCGTCCACGGTGTACTGCCCGGACACCCGCGCCGCCTGCGCCCGCGGCAGCACCGTCATCCCGCCGAGGCCGGGCTTGGCTCCCTGACCGACCTTCAGCTCGAAGGCGAGCCGGCCGGTGTCCAGCAGGGGCGCGGCGCCCGGGTCGCTGTGCACCAGGTTCCAGACCTCGGCGTCCGCGTCCTCGGTGCTCTGCTGCACCACGACACCCCCGACGCCGTCGGGTACGTCGCCGAGGTAGGCGTGGAGCCGGGCCAGCAGCATCCGCTCGGCCTTCTCCCCGTCCTCGCCCCCGGTGCCGTCGGAGCGGCCGTAGCCCTCCACCGGGACGATGTTCTCCCCGACGACCATCGGGATGCCCAGCCGGCCCGCCTGGCGGCTCGCCGCCAGGCCCAGGTCGCCGCCGGCGATCCGGGTGGAGCCGAACGCGGACAGGTACACCGGGGCGGTGGCCGCGAACCCCCCGAAGGCCGACGTCAGTTCGACGTCGTGGTGGACGGGCTCGCGGGCCAGGTCCACCAGCTTCTCCAGCCGTTGCGGCATGAAGACCGGAGGCACCAGCCGGAACGCGTCGAGGGGGTCGGCCCAGAGCGCGGGACGCGCCGGGTCCGCGCCGAACAGCGTCGAACCGTAGGCGTCGAGGGGCGGGAACACGGCGGCCGTGCCCCGGCGGGCCCGGTCGCGGACGGCGTCGGAGGGGAAGCCTTCAGCGACGGGACCGGCCGGTGCGGGCGTGGGGCCGTTCACGGCGTCACCTCTCCCGGCACCTTGGGGAACGCGCTCGCCTGCCACACCGAGTCCAGGCCGGCGACGTAGCGGGTGAAGCGCTCCAGCCCGATGCCGAAACCGGCGCTCGCGGGGATGCCCTGGCGCGCCATCCGCAGGTACCACTCGTACTTGGCCGGGTTCTCCCCGGTCTCGCGCATCCGGGTCACGATGCGCCCGTAGTCGTGCTCGCGCTCGCTGCCGCTGCACAGCTCCCCGTAGCCCTCGGGCGCGAGGATGTCGAAGTTGCGCAGCGCGCCCGGCTCGGTGCGGCTTTCGCGGTCGTAGAAGCCGCGCGAGCCCTTGGGGTAGTCCGTGACGAAGAACGGCTGCTCGCTCTGCCGCGACAGCAGCGCCTCTCCCTCCCAGTCGATCTCCGCGTCGGCGGACTGGGCGTGGCCCAGCGCGTGCAGCGCGGACACGGCCTCGGCGTGCTTCATCGAGCCGAACGCCCCGTCGAGCAGGGGTGCGAGAGCGGAGACGTCGCGGCCCAGCTCCTTCAGGTCGTCGGAGTGCGCGTCCAGCACGCCCCGCACCACCGCCCGTACGAGGTCCTCGCCGACGCCCATGGCCGCCTCCCGGTCGGCGCCGGCGATCTCGACGTCGATCTGGTGGAACTCGGCAAGGTGACGGCTGGTGTTGCTGGTCTCCAGCGGTTCGAGGCGCACGCAGGGGGCGATGCAGAAGATCTTGTCGAACGCGAGCAGCGACGCCTGCTTGTACAGGATGGCGCTGCTCATCAGCTTGTAGCGGTGACCGTAGTAGTCCACGTCGACCTGCTTGGAGCCGCGCACGCCGGGGTCCGTGACCGGCCCGATGACGGGCGGCAGGAGCTCGGTGAACCCGGCCTCGCGCAGGTGCGCGCGGGCCGTGGCCAGCATCGTTCCCTGGATTCTGATCACGGCCCGGGTCACCGGGTCGGTGAGGTGCACCGGGGGTTCCTGGGGCAGCCGGGGCTGCCCGGAGTCGGCCGTGGCGGTCCCGGACTGCTGCGGGAGCGGGCCGGCCTGGTGCCTCGTGGCGTCAGGAGTGCGAAGCAAGACGTTCACCGTCCTTCGTGGGGTGGGGTGGGATGCCGGACCCGGCGATCACGGCGGGTGGGGTGGGGCTCCGGTCGAGGACCGGCCGGTCGTAGCGCTGTTCGACATGGGCCAGCGAGCGCAGCAGGTCCCCGGAGGTCATCCGCGGCGCGTCGGTGATCTCCACCAGGCCGCCCAGGGGCATGCTGCCGATGGCCGCCCAGCGCAGCCGCCCTTCGGCGTCGATGCTGCCGCGGGAGCGCTGCGCGTTGTCCGGGTGGAGGCAGTAGGGCACGTCCAGATAGCCGCGCTGGAACGCCCGGGGCAGCGCGACCGTGAGATCGGGGGAGAGGTCGAGGACCGCGCCGACGAGCGCCGAAGCCTCCGCGTGGATCCCGGTGTCGGGCGCGGGGGTGGCGGGCCGGGCGGTGGCCGCCTCGTCCGCCGCGGCACGGTCGGCGGCCTCCAGGGCCTGCACGTTCTCCTCGACCGTCGGGATGCGGTGGGCCTCGGCCGTCGTCTTCACGATGAGCCGTGCCGCTCCGGTGCGGACCGCCAGCCGGGCGGCGTCCTCCAGCAGCCCGCGGGCCCCCTCCGGGGTGCGGGGGAAGACCCCCATGTAGGCGTAGAGGACGAGGTGCCGTTCGACGTCGGGGATGAGCGTGCGGGCGAGCCGGTCCAGCGCCCGCAGCGCCTCCTCGTCCTGCTGGGGGTGGGTCTGCTGGGCGTAGCTCAGGGAGACGCTGCGCACCCCGTGCTGGGCGAAGAACAGTCCTTCGAGCACGCTGAGGGCCACGAGCAGGCTGGGGGGACAGAGCTGGCCCATCATGCAGCCGCCGAACGTCTCCAGATGGGGCTCGACGCCCCCGTCGCGGGCGTGCAGCAGCAGGTCGCAGGCGTGGGCCCAGTTCGTGACGGCCTCGCGGAGCGGGGTGCGGCTGTAGGGCAGGCAGTAGGAGACCGGTCCGCCTTCCGTGGCGTGCAGGCCGGCGGCCACCAGGGCCCGCATGATGTCCTGCGGGCAGGCCGAACCGTGCCGCACCTGCACGGGGAACCGCGGCCCCTCGACGCCGTCCAGCACCGCGCGCGTCGTCGTCCGCGGGTGCGTCACCAGGGGGTAGCCGTTCAGGCCGACTCCGTCGGCGAGGGCCTGGCGTGCCGCCTGCAGGGCGCCGACGCGGGTGTAGCTGTCCACCGTGAGGGTGCCGACGGTGCAGGCGCGGGCGTCCCGCGTGGCCAGCAGACCGGATCGCATGGCCGAGGGAGAACTCATGCCCATCCGCGGCTGGACCACCAGCCGGCCCTCCCGTCGCGCGGCCTCCACGAACCCGCCGAACGAACCGTCCGCCGGGGCGGTGGGCAGCCGGGCGGCGCCCGGGGCGGTGGGGCGGATCGCCGCGCCGCGCGCGTCCCCGCTCACGGGGCGACGCTCGCGGGTATCGCCCGCCGTCCGGCCTCGACGGACTGCAGGAAGGAGCGGAACGAGGCGAGGCCGGAGCCGTCCTCGAAGACCGCGTCGAACCCCGCTTCGAGCAGCGGACCGGTCTCCTGCCCGTCCGGCCCGGAGATCCCCAGCTTCCCGCCGATGACCATCGGCAGGCGACCGCAGTCCGGGTCCTCACGCAGCAGCCGGGCGACCCGTCGGCCGTCGGCGCCGCCGTGCCCGTTCACGCTGCTGAGCACCAGCAGGTCGGGCCGCAGCTCCCGGCACTCGGCGAGCAGGGTCCGGTCCGGTACACAGGGCCCCAGGTTCGTCACGCGGTGCCCGAGCTCCTCCAGCAGCAGCTGGAGGAACACCAGGTTCCACGTGTGCGCGTCGGACGCGACGCCGGACACCACCACGTGCAGACCCGCCGTGCGGGTTCCGGACACCTCTCTGGTGGTGACTTCCATCTGTGGGCCTCATTCCCTGCGGTCGGGGTCTCCTCGAACGCGGCGTTCCGGGCCGCGGGGTGTCCGCGGCCGTTCGATCGGGTCCGGGCCTGAACCGCCTTGCGCGGTCGGCGGATTCACCGTAGGAGCGGGACGGGGGCGCCATCGGAAGTCGCACCGGCAGGTCACCGGCAGATCGAGGGCGCCCGGAAGTCGGGGCGTCCGCACGCGGGGCAGCCGGCCCTCCGGGAGGGCCGGCACGTGCGTGCCCGCCTCACGCCGCTGCCCGGCCGCCCGCCGGGACCAGCAACGGGCGCAGGCGGTTCAGCACCCGGAACCTGTCGGTCCCCTCCTCGTCGGCCGTCCGCAACAGGCCCCGCAGGAGCAGCGCGTGCAGCAAACCGGCGGTGTGCCGGGTGGTCGAGCCCGACAGCAGGACGGCCTCGTCCACCGTCCACCCGCCGGGCAGGGCCGCGAGGCGTGCGAGGAGTTCCCGCTCCCCGGGGCCGACGTCGGCGAGCGCGAGGGCCAGCGGGTCCGGCAGGCCGTCCGGGTCCGTCGGGGGGAAGGCGAAACGCTCCGGGTCCTCGGCCTCGGTCATGGCGCGCAGAAGTTCCTCCGGGGACTGCAGGAGACACCAGGACGCCGCGTCCACCAGCCGGCCGGGAACCCCGTCCAGCCAGCGGCACAGGGCGGCGACGGCGGCCGACGTCTCCCCGCCGAGCGTCTGGTGCGGTCGCAGACGCCGCAGGTGCGTCCGGAAGAGACGCACCGAGGGGCAGCCGGCCGCGTCGTCGCCCGTCCCGTCCGGCCCGGCCGGAACGGGGAGTGGACCGACCGGCATCAGGTGGGCGCCGTCCCCCTGTCCCGGCACCTGCGCGGTGGTGACGACCCGGAGGCGCGGAAAGCGGTCCAGCAGGCGCCCGGCCGCCTCGGCCGCCGCGGTGCCGCGCGCCCCGTCGACGACGAGCAGCGTGTCCTCCCCGCCCCGTCCCGCGAGCACGCACTCGGCCGACTCCGCCAGGCTCCCGCCGTCGGGGACGTCGCTCGCGTCCCGCCACAGCACCGACCACCCCTCCCGGTCGCGCAGGGTGGTGGCCACCTCCAGGGTCAGGCGGGTCTTGCCCACGCCGGGTATGCCGACGACGCACACCCGTCTGTGCCGTTCGAACGTCAGCAGTTCGCTCAGGGCGCGGAGTTCGCGGTCCCTGCCGATCAGCGGAGCCGGGGAGACCGGCGGCAGCCAGTCGACCTCGCCCCCGCGCCCGGGCTGCGGCAGCGGATCGGCGGCCGCCTCGAACGCGGCGCGGCTCCCGCCGCTGAGCCGCAGCACGTCGCCCAGCAGCTGGACGGTCGCCCGCCGGGGGCGCCGGGCCCGGCCGCTCTCCAGGTCGCGTACGGCGCGGACACTCAACGTGGCCAGGTCGGCTACCTGTTGCTGCGTCATGCCCGCGCGCCGCCGATGGGTGCGCAGCACCTCACCGAACGTCGCGGGTGGCCGAGTGGTGGCGGTGGCAGCCTTCATGATCCCCTCTCCTGCTGCTGTGTCCGGTCGAGTGCCGGGCCCGGCGCGGATCTTTCTCAGCGCCGAGGAGACGCTGCCTGCCGGGCGGTAGTCATCTTCGGAAGGGGACTGTGAGCCCCGCATGGGGAGCGCGCCCCCACATTCCGCGGCGCCTGCGCGGACCTCCCGCGCCCGGCCGACCGCGGCCCCGGACCAGCACCCCCGTCGCGCGCCGGAGACCGGGCCGCCGCAGGCCGCGCGTACACCCGGGACGCCGTGGGGGAATATGGGGGCGCGTTACCCATGCGGGGCTCCGCGGCCGCTGGCAGCGTGGGGGACGTGACGAACCCGAGATCCTTCCACGACCCCGCGGGAGAAGGCCTCGCCCCGTACTGGTGGGCGCGTGGGCTCACCCTGCGCGACCGGCTCCACGCCGGCGCCGCCGAGGCGGTCACCGCCGCGACGGGTGCGGAACTCGACGACTGGCGGCGACGTACCCGGACGCTCGATCCGGACGGGGCGATGGCCCTGCGTCTGGACGACCTCCAGCTGGGAGAGGGCGAACTCGCCGCGCTGGCCTCGGAACCGGCGGCCCGCCTGGCCGGCCGCAGCGAACTCCCGTCCTGGGCACGGTTCGTGGCCGACGCGCTGGCCGACGCCCCCGCCGCGGCCCCCGAGGCCGCCTGTGCGGCCCCCGGTGCCGGGCCGGACGGCGACTGGCGGGCGGCGTTCGCCCAGGTCTTCGCGCCGCTGGTACGCGCCGCCGCTCTCCGCCTGCAGGCCGGAGTGCCGCAGGACCCCCAGGTCGTGGACGCCCGCGTCGGCGCCCGGTTCTCCGAACGGCTGGGACGGCGACTCGCCGAACCCGCGGCCCGCACCCTGGTCCTGGAACTCCACCGGGCACGGGAGGCCGGCAGGCTCGCCGGCGCGGACCCCCGCACCCGCTTCGCGGACTTCGTCCGGCGCACCGGCGGGCGGCAGGACCTCTGCCGGCTCTTCGCGGACTATCCCGTCCTGGCACGGCTGCTGGCCCAGCTCTGCCTCCAGACGTCCGATGCCACCGCAGAGGTGCTGGGGCGCTACCGGGCCGACCGGGACGCCCTCCGCACCACGCTGTTCGGCGGACGCGACCCGGGCCCGGTGGTGGAGGTGGACCTCGGGCAGGGCGACACCCACGACCGGGGACGGTCGGTGGCGAAGCTGCGCTTCGCCTCGGGCGCCCGCGTGGTGTACAAGCCCCGGTCCACGGCGCAGCACGCCCCGCTGGACCGGATGATCCACTGGCTCAACGGCAAGGTGCCCGGCCTGGCGCTGCGGACCCTGGCGACGCTGGACCGGCCGGGCTACGGATGGGTCGAGCACGTGGAGCGGCGTCCGTGCGACGAGGACGCCGACGTGGACCGCTTCTACCGGCGGCAGGGCGCCCTCCTCGCCCTTCTGCACGCGGTGGAGGGGGTGGACATGCACTGCGAGAACCTCATCGCCTGCGCGGACCAGCCGGTGCTCGTGGACGTCGAGACGCTGCTGCATCCCTCCGTGCCCCCCGCCACCACGGCCGGCTCCGACCCGGCGGCCGTCGTCTTCGCGGCCTCCGTGCACCGCACCTGCGTCCTCCCGCAGCCGATGTTCGGCGAGAACGGGGCGCTGGACGTGTCGGCGCTCGGCGGATCGGGCGGCGGGACCTACCCCACGGACTGCGTGACCTGGGCCGACCCCTGCACCGACACCATGCGCCTGGTGCGCCGTCCGCAGCCCTACGCCGGGGCGGACAACCTCCCCGCACGCGCCGGGGCGGACGCCGACCCGGGCGCCTACGAAGCCGCCCTGCTGTCCGGCTTCCGCGCCGGATACGACGCGCTCACCGCGCACCGGGACGAACTCCTCGCCCCCGGAGGCCCGTTGAGCGCCTGCGGCGAGGCGCAGCTGCGGCTGATCGCGCGCCCGACGCGCCTGTACGGCACGCTGCTGGAGGAATCCACCCACCCCGAACTGCTCCGGGACGCGCTGGACCGGGACGCCGTCCTGGCCGCCCTCCATCTGGAATCGGAGGGCGACGCCCTGCGCAAGCGGCTCGTGGAAGCCGAGATCGCGGACCTGTGGCAGGGCGACGTGCCGCTCTTCCGGCACCGCCCGCAGCACCGGCACGCCTGGACGTCCGACGGCACGCGGCTGACGGGCCTCCTGGCCCGGTCGGGGCTGCAGTCCGCCCACGAGAAGGTCCGTACCCTGTCCGAAGTCGGGCGGCACCAGCAGGAGTGGCTGATCTCCTCGGCGCTGGCCGTCCACCGGAGCGGTCCCCAGGCCCACCGCAGCGGAAACCCCTCGCCGTCGGCGCCCCCCGCGGCGGCAGTCGGGGAGCGGCGGCTGATGGCCGCGGCCTGCGGAATCGCCGACGAGATCGTCGGCCGCGCCGTCCACCGGGACGATCGCGCCAACTGGCTCGGCATGGAACCGGTCGACGGCGCGCACTGGTCCGTGCTGCCGATGGGGGCGGGCCTCGCCCACGGGTACACCGGCCCGGCCCTCTTCCTGGCCCAGCTGGGGGCGCTCACCGGCGTCGCGCGCTACACCGAACTCGCCGCGGACGCGGCACGCCCCCTTCCGCTCCTCACCCGCGCCCTGGCCGACGACCCCCGGCTGGCCCGCGCGGTGGGCATCGGAGGCTTCCACGGGCTCGGCGGCCTGTGCTACGCACTCGCCCGGCTCGGCACACTGCTCGGCGGGACCGCCGGTGACGGTCTCGCGGACGCCCTCACCGCCTGGGCGGCCGCGGGAGCGGCGGCGGCCGAGGAGGACGACGGGCCGACGGGTCTCGGCGACGGAACGGCCGGAGCGCTGGTCGCCGCCCTCGCCGTACACCGCGAGACCGGTCTCCCGCACGCCGCCTCGCTGGCCGACGACTTCGCCGCACGCCTCCTGCCGGCGGCCGAGGCGCACCTCGCCGCGCCCGCCGTCTCCCCGTCGTCCGGCGGCGGTTCGCCCCACGGCTTCGCCGACGGCCTCGCCGGCGTCGGCTGGGCACTGGCCCGCTATGCGGCCCGGGGCGGCCGCCGCACGCGGTACGCCGAGGTGGCCCGCGCGGTGCACCGGACGGCGCTCCAGCGGGCCCGCCGGGCCGGCGACGACAGCTGGTGCTCCGGGATGGCCGGCGCGCTGCTCCCGGCCCTCGAACTCGAACCGGCGAGCCCGGGGTCGTCCGCCGACGTCGACCCCTGGCTCGCTCGGCTGGCCACCACCCCGGTCCGCGCCGATCTGAGCCTGTGCCACGGCGAACTCGGCGTCCTGGAGGCCCTGCACCTGCTGCGGACCTCCGGGAACACCACTGCCGGAGACCTGCTCGCCCACCGCTCGGGCCTGGTGCTCGGCGCTCTCGACCAGGGCGGCCCGCGGTGCGGCACGCCCGAGGGCACCCGCACTCCCGGGCTGCTGAGCGGGCTCGCCGGAATCGGCTACGCGCTGCTGCGTCTCGGCGCGGACCGGCACGTGCCGTCGGTGCTGCTCCTCGACGCCCCGCCCCGGCCCGAGCCGGGGGACGCCGGCTTCGGGGGGCACGACGGCTCCGCCCGGAACGGTACGAACTCCCGGGGCGCCATGAACTCCCCCAGCGGCACGAACTTCCGGGGCGGCCGGGCCCATGGAGCCTGCGAGGCCCCGGAACGCACCTCCCACACACCCTTCCCCACCCCGACCGTCATGTGACCGTCCCACCCACCGAAAGGAACCACCCATGCGTCAGCACACCGCACGCCAGACCGTGTCCCCCCGCGAGGCCGACTCAACGGCGCTCGTCGCAGGACCGGCCGGCGAGATCAGACCGACGGGACGCGCCGGCCGCTCCGCCCGGGCGCAGGTCCTCGCCGGACTCAACCTGGGTACGGGCCTGGTGCCGGTCCTGAACGAGGTGCACACCAGCGTCAGCGTGCCCGTCGTGCCCTCCTGACGCGACGCAGCGGGCCACCGCCGCCGGCCCGGCAGCCCTCCCGGGCGGCCGGGCCCACTGCCGTCGTGCCGCCGGGAGAACGATTGGTCATCTCCGAGATGTGACCGAGTGGTGCACATGGCGGGTACATTCCGCCTCATGCAGCCTCAGGTTCCCCAGACGGTCGGCCGCGAGGAAGAACTCGCCCGGTTGCAGTCGCTGGTGCATTCCGGGAGCGCCGGCCGCGGCCGCTCGGTCTTCCTCGTCGGCGAGGGCGGCATCGGCAAGTCCCGCCTGGCGGCGGAGGCGACCGGGCGAGCGGTCGGCGCCGGGATGCGCGTCATGACGGGCCGCGGCAGCACCATCGGGCCGATGCTGCCCTTCCGGCCCCTGACGGAGGCGCTCATGTCGCTCTTCCGTACCGGGCCCCCGGTCGAGGAGTCCGGACTCGGGCCCTACCGGCCCGTGCTGGGCAGGCTGGTGCCCGACTGGAGCACCGGGGAGCACGGCGACGAGTCGCTGGTCGTCCTGGCGGAGGCCGTACTGCGGCTCCTCGCCGTCGTCGGCCGCGACGGCGGCTGCATGCTCGTCCTCGAGGACCTGCACGACGCCGACACCGAGACCCTCGTCGTCGTCGAGTACCTCATCGACAACCTGTCCCAACTCCCCGTGGCGCTCCTGGTGACCACCCGCGCCGAGCCCTGTCCCGCCCTCGACCTGGCGCGCTCCGCGGCACAGCGGCGTTCCGGGGAGCTCCTCGCCCTCCGTCCGCTGACGGAGGGCCAGGTCGTGAGCATGGTCGCGTCGAGCCTCGGGACGGAGCCGGACCAGGTTCCCCGGGCCGTCGTCGAGAGACTCTGGCAGGACAGCGCGGGGAACCCGTTCCTGGTCGAGGAGCTGTTACACGGACTCGTCAACAGCGGCTCCCTGGTGCAGGGCGCCGACGGCTGGCGCGCCATCGGGCCCCAGCGGACCGCCGTGCCCAGCACCCTGGTGCAGGGGATAGCCCGGCGTACCGATCGCCTCGGGCCGCAGGGCCGCGAACTGCTGTCCGCCGCCGCCGTGCTCGGGCGCCGCTTCCCCCTCTCCGTCCTGCAGCGCACCACGGAGATCGACGACCGGAGCCTGCTCAGCCACCTGCACGCCGGCGTGGCCGCCCAACTCGTCGTCCCCGACGACCCCGCGCCCGACTGGTACGCCTTCCGCCACCCCCTCACCGCGGAGGCGCTCCTCGCCCAGCTCACCTCCTTCGAGCGCGCCTCCCTCAGCCGCCGGGCCGCCGACGCCGCGGAGTCGCTGCATCCCGCGCTGGACGGCGAATGGTGCGCCCTGGTGGCGGCGCTGCGCCGTGACGCGGGGGAGACGGACGTCGCCGCCCGGCTCTTCACCGAAGCAGGCCGCAGAGCGTTGGACCGCGGCGCGGTGCAATCGGCGATCAGCCTGCTCGAAGGGGCCGACGAACTGCTGGCCGACGGCCGGGACACCACGGCCCGCGCGGACACGCTGCAGGTCCTCCTGCCCGCACTCGCCGAAGCGGGCGAACTGGACCGTGCCCTCCGCCTCGCGGAAACCCTGCACGACACCGTGGGCACCGGGGTGGCCGCGTCCCGGCTCGCCGACCTGCACACCAGGCTCGCCCGCATAGCCCACCTCGCCGGCCGCGGCGCGGACGGCGAGGCGCAGGTGGCCGAAGCCCGGAGGCTGCTGTCCGCCACGCCGGGCAGTGAACACACCGCGTCCGTCGACGTGGTGGCCGCCCACCTGGCACTGGACGCCCCCGGGGCGGACCGCACGCAGCACGCCGAGAAGCTGGCGCGCGCCGCGGTGGCGTCCGCCTCGCTCCCCGAGGCCCCGCTGCCGCACGTCGCCTGTCAGGCATGGGAGATCCTCGGGGTGCTCGCCCGGGAACGCGACCTGTCGGAAGCGGCCGACTGCTTCGAACGCGCCCGCAGCACCGCCGAGGAGCACGGCCTCACCATTCCCCGGCTCTACGCCATGGTCCACCTGGGCGGCAGCCAGTGGCTCGCCGACGGTGAGACCTCCGTGCTGCAGACCGCCCGGGCCGAGGCGGCCCGGGTGGGCGCCGTCGTGATCACCCTGACCATCGATGCGATCACCGTGCTCCACGACATCCTGCGCGGCCGGCTCGACCAGGCCGCCGCACACGCCGACGCCTGTCTGGAGACCGCGACACGGCTGCGCCTGGCACCCGTCGCGCGTTACCTCCTGATGGCCCGCTCGGTCGCCGCCGCCCACTGCGGGGACCGCGCCGGGATGGAGCGCGCGGAGGAGGAGTTCGCCCGCTGGGAAGGCGCGGGCTCCCACGAGGAGCCCCTCCAACTCGGTCTCGCCCGCGTCTTCTGCGCGCTGCTGGAGGAGGACCGGGAACGCGCGCTCCGGGACCTCGACCGGGTACGCAGCAGGGAGGAGGACGGCCCCACCCGCTTCCACCTCGGCGGGCGCCACGGCCTCCGCATCCTGCTGGATGTCCTGTCCGGCGACGCGGGCTGGGACCGCTACATCGAGGCGTCCGCCACCTCCGCCGGACGCATGCGCTGGAACCGGCAGTTCGTGGAGCTCGCCCACGCGGTGCTGCTCGGCCGCGACGGCCGCGGTGAGGAGGCCGCCGAGGCCGTCGCCGAAGGGGTACGGCACGCCGAGAGTTTCCCCGTCGCCCGGCACCTGGGACTCCGGCTGGTGGCGGAGGCGGCCCTCGACGGCGGCTGGGGCGATCCCGTCACCTGGCTGCGGGAGGCGGAGGAGTGCTTCCACGGCAGGGACGTGCCCGCCGTGGCCGGGGCGTGCCGGGCCCTGCTGCGCCGCAGCGGCGTGTCGGTCCGGCAGCGCCGGAGCGGCACGGACCGCATCCCCGCCGCTCTGCGGGCCCGCGGGGTGACCGTGCGGGAGTACGAGGTGTTCCAGCTGCTGCCGGAACGCCTCAGCAACAAGGGCATCGCGGCCCGCCTGTACATCTCGCCGCGCACGGTGGAGAAGCACGTCGCCCAGCTCATCGCCAAGATGGAGGTGCGCGACCGCGAGCAGCTCTGCGCCGTGGCCGCGGACACCTGACATGCGCGCCTCCGGGGCCCGGGGTGCCGCTCCGCGGCACCCCGGCTCCGTCGCGTACCGTCGGCCCCCGTACGAACCCGGCCGGGGCTCCCACCCCGGCTCGGGAGCCGGTGCCGAACCAGGAGACACCTCATGGCCGACCCCGTACCGGGACAGTCACCCTTCCGCGACGCGCGGAGCCCGGAGGAGGAGCCCGCGCCGCACGCACTGCTCGGACCGGTGACCGGCCTGCTGGGCACCTGGGCCGGCGGCGGAGACGGCGGATACCCCACGCTCGACGGCGACTTCGCCTACCGGCAGCAGGTCACCTTCAGCCACGACGGCCGCCCCTTCCTGCACTACGAGGCACGTGCCTGGCTCGTCGACGCGGACGGCACCCCGCTGCGCCCCTCCGCACGCGAGACCGGCTGGTGGCGGCTGCAGCCCGACGGGCACGTGGAAGCGCTGATCACGCAGCCCACCGGCGTCGCCGAGCTCCTGACCGGCCGGGCCGGCTCCGGCTCGGCCGACCTCGTCAGCGGGCAGGTGGCCCTCACCCCCACCGCGAAGCACGTCGACGCCAGCCGCCGCCGCTACACCCTCACCGACGCGGACACCCTCGACTTCCACCACGACCTGCAGGCCGTGGGACAGCCGATGCAGCGCCACCTGTCGGCCCGTCTCCACCGCACCCCGGCCCCTTGACCGGATCGGGCCGCGCGGGGATTGTTCACGGCTTCGGAAGCACCTGCTGAACAATCCCCGCGGTGCTTCGCTGAAGGGTCCGACCACGTGAGCGCCCTGCGGGCGGCGACCCGACCCCCGCCACCGGCCGCTCGCAGCCGCCGACCCCGGGGGAGCCCGTCCGTGCCCGACACACTCGGCTTCGACACGCTGCTCGCCGACGACGGACTCTTCGCCCGGTTGCTCGGCACGACGCGCACGGGTCGTCATCGCAGGCCGCTCCACGGCCCGGACCTCCCCGTGGTGATCCTGGTCGGCGGCCCGGGGATGGGAAAGGGACGGTTGCTGCGCTGCATACGGGAGGAGTTCGGCCCGTACGTCCCGACCGCACAGATCGACTGCGGGTCGTCCGTGCACCGGGCCCGGGCCGCTCAGAACCCGGCGACCCGCACCGAGGCGACCGAGGCGCTGCGTGAGCTGGCCCTGCAACTGCACGCCTGGCAGGGTCCGGGCGGTGCGGTGGCCACCCCCAGGTTGTACGCGGGGCTGGTGGCGGTCGCCTCCGGCGGTGAGCCGGGCGGTGCCGAGTCGCTGGCGGAGGTGCAGCGGCACGAAGGGCTGCTGCCTCCGGGCTCGTTCTGGCGCGGCGTCCTGAAGAAGGCCGTCAAGGGATACCTGAGCGCCCTCGGCGGGCTGGTGGCCGGGCAGGCCACGGTGCCGTTCACCACCGCGGTGCTGGACGAGCTGTTCGCACGCGTGTCGCCGGAGGGCAACACCGCCCTCGAGGAGTGCTACGGCGCGTATCCGGGCGCGGGCGGTCAGCCGAAACTGGGCCTGCACACACTCGCCGGCGACTTCCGGCAGGACGGCGCGACGCGCGAACAGGCCGAGGGCTTCCTCTTCCGCGCGCTGCGCCACGACGTGGAGGCCGCCTACGGCGGGGCTCACGGATGGCTGCTGCGCACCGGCCGGCCCGCGCTGCTGCTCGACCGCGCCGACTGCGCACTCGGACGCCACCTGCTGAAGCCGGTGCTGGAGGACCGGGAGGCGGGCCGCCACGACCGGACGCTCGTCGTCGCGACGGCCCGCCGGGAGGACGGCGGACGGTTCCTCCACGGCCCCGGCCGGTCCGGCCTCGCCGCCGACGGGGCGCAGCCGTGGAACCCGGGGGAGGGCGGGCTGCCCCGCTGGAGCCGCCCCCCGGGAGGGGTGCCGGGCCTGGCGCCCCTCGCCCGCGGCACGCTGCTCGTCCGCATGCCCGTCCTGACGCCGGAACAGCAGCGCGACGAGACGGCCCGGACGCGGAACCCGGGGCAGCGGCCGGACAACTCCGGGCCGATGCGCATCGACGCCGGCGTCCACCGGCTCAGCGCCGGACGCCCGTCGGTCGTCGTCCAGCTGGCCAGGGCCACCGGTGCCCTGCGGTCGCCCCGCTCGCACTGGGAGCTGCTGGACGCGCCGATACGGCCACCGCACGAGACGCACGGCGACGGCCGGTCCGACCGGCCCGTGGCCGATGTCCTGCTCGACGAGCTGATCGACGACCACCTGCCGGAAGAACTCCCGCCCGAGTACCGCGGCGTCTGGCTCGACGTGCTCAGCCACCTCTCGGTGGCGCACGGCACCGAGTGCGCGCAGCTCCTGATGGACGAACGCAAAGCGGCGGAGCACCGCGACGAACACCTCTCCGCGTACCAGATCGCCGAACTTCTCGCCGACAGCGGCTGGCCGGGCTGCCCCCGGCACTTCATCGGCGACCTGGGACTGCGCCACCTCCTCCTGCGCCGGCTGTACCGCCTCGAACGGGGCGGCGGCGCCTGGCGGCGGGACCATGAGCTGCTCTGGCGCCACTACCGAGCGATCCCGGGCGACGCACCCGACGACCTGTTCGGGTCCGCCGTCGCGCACGGTCTGCACCACCGCCTCGCCGCCGGCGACGAGCGGGCCGCCGACGCCGTCGTCGACCACCTCGACCGGACGGTCGCCACCCGGGACACCGCACAGTGGGCGGCGGAACTGCTGGGCGTCGCCGAGGCTCCGTTCCTCGCCGAGGACCGCGACGACCGGCGTGCCACGGCCCTCGGCCGGATCACCCCGCCGGGCGACGTGCGCCGCCGCCGGATCGCCCGGGTCCTGCACGCCGTCCGCCTCTGCGAGGACCGGATGCACACGGCCGACCCGGAGGTGGCCGGTGCACTGCGCCGGCACCTGCACCACCTCGGTGACGAGTCGTCACACGGAACGGAGGTCCTGGTGCGTCTGGCCGGGGACTGGGAGGCGCGAGCGGCCGCCGGACAGCCGCTGAAACCGTGCGTCTGCACGCAACACCTCAGGTAGGAGGAGCACCGTGAAGGACTGGCTCTACCGCACGTTCCTGCTCAACCGGCTCCGCAAGGCCCTGTCGGCGGCCGGTGCCGTCGCGCTGCTCCTCCTCGGCCACCTCTTCGTGCCCGACGCCCTCGACCGGTTCCACCGCTGCGCCGACGGCGTGCGGGAGATCGACGCCGAATGCATCGGAGTCAACGGCTCCGGATACGACTTCGGCACGCCGGGGATCGGCAAGGTGGCCGACGCCGTCGCCGCGGAGAACCGGCGGATCGCGTCCGTGCCGCACGTGACCGTGGCCATGATGCTTCCCCTCCAGCCCGCGAGCCGGGCGGGGCAGGACCAGCTCCGCAGCGACCTCCAGGGCGCCTACCTCGGCCAGCGCCGGGCCAACCAGACCGGGGAACTGCCGAAGCTCCGCCTGGTGCTGGCCAACCCGGGAAGCGGCTACCGCCACCAGGAGGAGGTCGTGGACCGGCTCGCGGAGATGGCACGCTCGCCGCGGCACCGCCTGCGCGCCGTCACCGGCTTCAACCTGAGCCTGTCGGAGACCGAGGCGGCCATCGACCGGCTGACGAACGACCTGGGCATCCCCGTCCTCGCCAGCCGCGTGAGCGCCGACGACCTCGCCAACGACGAGACCGGACCCCGCCGCTTCGACGGCCTGGCACGGGTCATCCCCACCAACGGCCGGCAGGCCGACGCCCTCGCCGCCTTCCACGGCGACCTGCCGGACCGCCGGACGGTGCTGGTGACCGACACCCGGCCGAACGACATCTACGTGGCGTCCCTCGCCGACGCCTTCCGCCGCGACGAGCCGGGGCGGCCGGGCCCGAAGGACCAGGAGTTCGAGTCCCCCTCCCTCGACGAGGCGGGCAGCACCGGCAACGACTTCTCGCTCATCGGGCACAACATCTGCCAGTCGGAGGCCGAGGTCGTGTACTTCGCCGGCCGGCCCGTACACCTGCGGCTCTTCGCCCTGAAACTGGCCGAGGTGCCCTGCGGCGACCGCCACTACACGGTCGTCAGCGGCTCCGGAGCCGCCACCCTCGCCCGCTACATGGACGAGGGGGACTGGCGCACGCTGCGCG
Organism: Streptomyces hazeniae; assembly: GCF_031845485.1. Taxonomy (NCBI): domain Bacteria; kingdom Bacillati; phylum Actinomycetota; class Actinomycetes; order Kitasatosporales; family Streptomycetaceae; genus Streptomyces; species Streptomyces hazeniae. The sequence continues at coordinate 103,932 of NZ_JAVREQ010000021.1, read as the reverse complement.
GCGACGACGCGGACGAGCCGCTCGTCACCGTCCGGTACGCCGCCCCCGGCCATCCGGACGCCTGGGACGCCGAACTCCGCGCCTGGCGGGCCGCGCAGCAGGAGGGTCCGTCGGCCGAGCAGCCCCCCGCCCACCTGACCCAGCCACAGGAGGAACTCCAGCGCCTCGAGGAACTCCTCGCCCGGGAGGAGCCCCGGATGGGCGACGGCGACCTCCAGGACTCGCGCACCATGCTGGTCTACGACGGAGTCCGCACCATCGCCCGCGCGGTGTTCCTCGCCCACTCCGGCCCCGGCACGGACGGCCCGGTCCCGCCCGCGGAGCGCGTCGCCGCCCAGTGGAAGCGGCTCGAGTCCCAGCACCGGGTGTACGGCACCAGCGGCTGGATCTGCCTCACCAACGCCGGCAACCCCTACAACAAGCCCGTCGCGGTCGTCGAACTCGCCCCCGGCGACCAGGAACTGGCCTTCGTCGGCCTCGCCTGGCCCGAGAGCCGTCCCCAGCCGCCCGAGTGCGTCGTGCCCAGCCACACCGGCTGACGGGCGGCAGGGGGCGGGGCCGCGCGACCGCGACGCTCAGTTACGACAACATGACCCTCTGCAAAGTAAGATCGCATCTACGTAAGGACGCATCTGCCTGAGAAGTTCTGCCGGTCCGCCGGAAGCGGACTTCATCTCGGCACGGTGACGACGCTTCCCCTCGAGTCCGGGGAGCGGTCCCGATCAACGACGTGAACTCACTGTTCCAGTCTGCGAGGTGAGGGCCCCGAGGTGAGCGGCGTCGGTGGAGAGGCCGGGCGGGGACAGCTCCGGGGCGTCGGCGCGTGACGGGTTCCGGAGGCGACACGACCCCCCGTGCGTGCCTCGAGGTGTGCCCGCCGGTAGACGTCGATAATCGTTTTCATTACAGTGCTACCGTTCTCGTTCCCGGTGACCGCGCGACTCCGCGTGTCGCGGACCGGAGCCATGTCGTCGCACTGAGGGAGCAGCATGTCCACACCCCGCAGCCGCAGGAACTTCCTCGCCCTGGCGGGCACCGCGAGCACGGCAGGAGCCCTGGCGCTCACCGGCTGCGGCGCCGGGACGGGGAGCGGGAGCGACGGGGCGAAGGGCCGGCCGCAGCGCGGCGGGCGGTTCCGGGCGCTGTTCACCGGGGGAGGCGAACGGGAGACCATCGACCCGCACGCCGAGGCGCTGGCCATCGACATGGCCCGCACCAAGGCCCTGTTCGACCGTCTCGTCGAGCTGGACGCCTCCATGGCACCGGTTCCGCGGCTCGCCACGAAGTGGGAGTCCGACGCCGAGGCGACCGTGTGGCGGTTCACACTGCGGGACGCGACCTTCCACGACGGGAAGAAACTCGTACCCGACGACGTGCTGTTCAGCCTCGCCCGCATTCTCGACCCGAAGGCCACGAGCCACTTCGCGCAGTCGCTGCTGTCCGTCGTCGACCTCAAGAAGAGCCGCAGCATAGGCAAGAACACCGTCGAACTCCGGCTCACCAGGCCGTCCGCCGATTTCCCCTCCCTGCTGGGCACACTCGGCACCGCGATCGTCAGCTCCCGCTACGACGACCCCTCCGAGCCCGTCGGGACCGGTGCCTTCCGGCTCACGTCCTTCCGGCCCGGACGGTCGTTCACCGCCGAACGGTTCGACGACCACTGGGACGGCGGCGCCTACGTCGACGAACTGCGCATCCTCTCCGCGGAGGCCGAGGCCCGCGGCAACGCCCTGCGCGCCGGTGAGGCGGAGTACGGCTACGAGATGACGCCGACCTTCGCCCGCACGGCGGAGGCGGACGGCTCGGTGCGCATCGTGACGGCCGAGGCCGGCACCGCGCAGGCGATCGTCATGAAGTGCGACCAGGAGCCCTTCGACAACCCGGACGTCACGCTCGCCTTCAAGCTCCTGGCCGACCGGCAGAAGCTGGTCGACGTGGTGCTGGCGGGCCGGGGCACGGTCGGCAACGACATGTTCGGCAAGGGCTACCAGTACTACCCCGAGGACGTCCCGCAGCGCCGGCGCGACGTCGCCGAGGCCCGCTCCCTGCTGAAGAAGGCAGGGGTGCTGAACAAGACGTTCTCGATCTTCACCTCCTCCGTCGCCGCCGGTTTCGTCGAGGCCGCCACGCTGTTCGCCGAGCAGGCCGCCGACGCCGGGGTGCGGCTCAGGATCGACCAGGGCTCCTCGGAGACCTACTTCAAGGACCAGCTGACCAAGGGCGCAATGGGCAGCCACCGCTCGGGAGCCATGACGATCCCCAACTACCTCAACGACCGGATGCTGACGGAGTCGCCGTTCAACGCCTCCGCATGGCGCCGCCGTGACTTCGACAAGACCTTCGCCGAGGCGCAGTCGACCACCGACGAGGCGACCCGCACCCAGCTGTACGGCGAGCTTCAGCGCACCGTTCGCGACGAGGGCGGGCTGCTGTTCTGGGGCCACGCGGACTGGCTGAACGCCGTCGCCTCCCGGGTCGGCGGCGTCAAGGAGGCCCCGCCCAACACGATGGACTCGGGCCGCTTCGACAAGGTGTGGCTGGCCTGACGATGCGCGGGTACGCCTTGCAGCGGCTCGCTCTGGGAGTCGTCCAACTCGCTCTGCTCGCCGTCCTCGTCTTCGCGCTGACCTCCCTGCTTCCCGGTGACGCCGCGGACGTCCGCAACAACGAGGACGCCACACCGGAACAGGTGCAGGCGCTGCGCGAGCAGCTCCAGCTCGACCGGCCGCCCCTGGAACGGTTCGGGGACTGGGTGCACGGCGTGCTCACCGGTGACCTCGGCACCTCCCTGGTCAGCGGTGGGCCCGTGCTGGACGTCCTGGCCGGGTCTGCGGCGGTCACCCTGGTGCTCGCCGCGGTGACCCTCGCCGTGGTCGTGCCGCTCGCGGTGCTGCTCGGGGTGCTCTCAGGGCTGCGCGAGGGCGGACGCCTGGATCGCGCCGTCACCTCCCTGACGCTCACGCTGAATTCGGTTCCCGACTTCGTCCTCGCCCTGCTGCTGGTGGCCGGCCTGTCCCTGCGGCTCGGCTGGCTCCCGGCAACCTGGGTCGGGGTGGGTGCCGCCGAACTCCTGGTGCAGCCGGCACTGCTGGTCCTGCCGGTCACCGTGGTCGCCGCCCGGATGATCTGCCTGCTCTCCCGGCAGGTGCGGGCAGGGATGGTGACGGTGCTCCAGGCCGGCTACGTGGCCCAGGCGCGCCGGCTGGGCGTGCCGCGCCGGACGCTGCTGCTGCGGCACGTGCTGCCCAACGCGGCCGTCCCCGGCATCCAGGAGCTCGCCCGCGTGGGCGACAACCTGGTGGGCGGCGTACTGATCGTCGAGGCCGTCTTCGCCATCCCCGGCGTGGCCACCGCCATGGTCAGCGCGGTGGAAGCACGTGATGTGCCGACGGTGCAGGGGCTGGCGCTCGTACTCGCCGTCGCCGCGCTCCTCTTCAGCCTCGCGGCGGACCTGGTCTGCCATCGACTCGTTCCCCGAACGGAGGTGCTCCGGTGAAGGCGAAGAGCGTGACGGTCTCCCTCGGCGGCATGCTGCTCCTGCTGCCGGTGGGGCTCGCGCTGGCCGGCCCGCTGGTCGCCGCCGTCCCGGAGCCCGGGGCGGCCCTGCCCTACGCGAGCAGCGGTGGGGTGCACCCGCTCGGGACGGACGGCCTGGGCCGCGACGTGCTGGCCCTGCTCCTGCACGGTGGCCGCAGCGCGCTGGGCATGGCGCTCGGTGCCGTGGCACTCGCCTACCTCCTCGGTGGCTGTGTCGGCCTGCTGGCGGCCTCGGCCCGCAGCCGCTGGCTGGACGAACTCCTCATCCGCCCGCTGGACGTGCTGCTCCCGCTGCCCACCCTCCTGGTGATCAGTGTCGTCGCCGTGGGATGGCGGGGATCGCCTCTCGCCATCACCCTCGCGGTGGCTTCCGTCAACGTGCCTCCGGTCGCGCGACTGGTGCGGGCAGCCGCTCTGGACGCCGCCAGCAGCCCCGTCGCCGAGGCGCTGCGGCTGCAGGGCGAGTCCCGGGCACGGGTCCAGCTCGACTGGGTGGCACGTTCGGTGCTGTCCCCGGTCGCCGCCGACGTCGGCACCCGCATCACCCTCGCCGTGTTCCTGGTCGGGTCCGCGAACTTCCTGGGCCTCGGGCTGAGCCCGACGGCGCCCGACTGGGCGGTGAGCATCGCCCGGAGCCGTGAGGGCCTGCTGCTCCAGCCGTGGGCACTGGCGGCACCCGCCGCGATGCTCGTCATGTTCACCGTGGGCATCAACCTGCTCGCCGACCACAGGCTGGCGCGCTCCCGCCGTATCCGACAGGAGGCCGCTCGATGACCCCGCAGGCGCCCGTGGTCTCCGCACGCGGGCTGACAGCCCGGGTGGGGAAGACCCTGCTCCTCGACGCGGTCGACTTCGACCTGCACCCGGGACGGGTCACCGCCCTCGTCGGGCCCTCCGGCAGCGGCAAGACCACGGCGGCCCTGGCCCTGCTGGGCGAGGCCGGCCCGGGGGTGAGCCTCACCGGCAGGGTCACGGCCGGCTCCGTCACCGTCGTCGACGGGGACGGGGTGACCCGCGACGCCGCCGGGATACCGGGCCGCGTCGTCGCCTACATGCCCCAGCACCCGGGCAGCGCCCTGAACCCGGCGCGGCGCACCGGGACCGTGCTGGCCGAACTGGCGCGGCTGCACCACGGGCCCGGCACGGGACCGGTGACCAACGCGCTCCAGGCGGCGCAGCTGCCCACCGGCCGGGACACGCGACGACGCTTCCCCCACCAGTTCTCCGGCGGACAGCGCCAGCGCGTGGCGCTCGCGCAGACCCTCGTGTGCCGCCCCCGGGCACTGGTCCTCGACGAACCGAGCACCGGCCTCGACACGGTCACCCGCATGCGGCTGGCGGAGGAACTGGCGGGCCTGGCCCGTGCCGGCCTGGCGGTCCTGTTGCTCAGCCACGACCACGATCTGGTGCGTGCGCTCGCCGACCACGTCGTCGTCCTGCACCGCGGACGGGTGACCGCGGCGGGGGAACCGGAGGAGGCACTTCCCCCTCGACGGCCCGTGACCGCCGAACGGCACACCCCTCACGACGACTTCGGCCGGCCCCCGGTGCTGGAGGTGCGCAACTTGACCGCACATCTCCACGGCCGCGGCCGTGGGCGTCTACTGGACGGAATCGGGCTCGAACTGCCCGCAGGCGCGTGCCTCGGCGTCGCCGGCGTCTCCGGAAGTGGCAAGACGACACTCGCCCGCTGCATCGCCGGCCTCCACGAGCGCCACCGCGGCGAGGTGCTGCTGGACGGGACCCCGCTTCCCGTACTGCGCCGCCGCTCCGCGGAGCAGAAGCGGCGCGTGCAGTACGTGTGGCAGGAGGTGCGCACGTCGTTCGACGAGCGCCGCCCGGTGGCGGAACAGGTCGCCCGCACCGCCGTACGGCTGCGCGAGGTGGAGCCGGACCGTGCCCGGGCGGAGGCGCGTGACCTGCTCACCCGTCTCGGGCTCGCCCCCGGCACCGTCGAGCGGCGCCCCGGCGGCCTGTCCGGAGGCGAACTGCAGCGCGCGGCCCTCGCCCGTGCCGTGCTGGCCCGGCCGGACGTGCTCGTCTGCGACGAGATCACCACCGCCCTCGACCCCGACGCGACCCGGGCGGTCCTGGACGAACTCGCCCGGCTGCGCGGCGAGCACGGCACGGCTCTGCTCTGGGTGAGCCACGACCTGGAACTGCTCTCCGCCGTCGCCCACCACCTCGTCGTCCTCGACGGTGGACGCATCGTCGAGGACGGAACCCCCGAGGAGGTCCTCCACACGCCCCGAACCCGTCAGGCCGGAGAACTCGTCGGCGCGTCGGACCTGAGCAGAACACGGCTGAACCCCGCGGTGGCCGCGCCCGCGCCCGGCGCGTGACCGCACCTTCCCCCCCACCCAGTCCCGATCACGGAGGACACATGACCGACCGGACCACAGCGGACGTTCCCCCCTCCCAGGACGCCGTCCGCGCCCTGCTCGACGAACTGCCCGACACCCTGCCCCGCGACGAGATCCTGGCCCTCAACAGCTCCTCGTCCGACATCCACACGCAGCGCGCGTACTCCTACAACGGCTGGTCGTTCGAGCTGCCGCCGGGGGTCTTCAGGCCCGGTGACACCAGCCGGATCATCCACGACCGCATGCTGGACGGCACCATCGCGCTCGCGGGACGTTCCTACGCGGCGATCGGCGTCGGTCTCGGCGTGGAAGCCGTGATCGCCGGAGTCACGGGTGCCCGTGAGATCTGGGCTGCGGACATCCACCCGGACAGCGTGGCCACGGCCCGCGCCGGATACGAACGTCTCGTGCCCCACCGGCCGGACACCACCTTCCGGCCGCTCGTCTCCCATCTCTTCGAGGAGTTCCCGGACTCCGCCCGTCTCGACGTCATCACCTTCAACCCGCCGGCGGTCAGCACCCGGACCAGTGACGACCCGACGGTCATCCGCAACGTGTGCGTGGGCATCGAGATCGTGAGGCGCTTCTTCGACCAGATCGAGGACCGTGATCTCCTCGCGCCCGGCGGCGAGGTGTACCTCATCGTCTCCAACACCTCCGAGCTGAAGAACATCGTCGCTCACGCGATCGACGCCGGGTTCACCCCGGAGGTCGTCCACCGGCAGACCTGGGAGGGCGACAACTGCCAGGCGTACCTGTTCAGGATGCGCCGCGGACACCAGGCCTGAGCGGGAGACACCGACCATGTACGAGCACATAGCCGAAGCACTCAAGGAACCCGACCTCGTCAGGATTCCGCCCGGAGCGGTCTGCGTCCGATTCGAGACGATGAAGCTCTACTCGGCGCTCGGCGCCGTCCGCCACCTGCTGGAGACCGGACAGGTCGCCCCCGGCGACACGCTCGTCGACAGTTCCAGCGGCATCTACGCACACGCCCTGGCCCTCGCCTGCCACCGGTACGGCCTGCACTGCCACATCGTCGGCTCCACCACCGTCGACCGCACGCTCCGCGTCCAGCTGGAGGTACTCGGAGCCACCCTCGAACAGGTCCGCCCGTCCAAGAACCTGCGCCTGGACCAGAACCTCCGCGTCGAACGGATCGGCGAACTGCTGAAGAAGAACCCCGACTACCACTGGATGCGGCAGTACCACGACGACATCCACTACCTGGGGTATCGCGACGTGGCCGCGCTGATCGGGGACGCCGTACCCGAGGGCCCCCTCACCCTGGTCGGAGGCGTCGGCACCGGGGCCTCCACAGGAGCGATCTCCACGTACCTGCGCGAGGCGGGACGTCAGGTCACCCTCACCGGCGTGCAGCCCTTCGGCAGCGTCACCTTCGGCAGCGAGCACGTCTCCGACCCCGACATCATCATCGCGGGCATCGGCAGCTCCATCCCCTTCGACAACGTCCGCCACCACCTCTACGACCGCATCCACTGGGTGAACTTCGACTACGCCATGTCCGGCGCCGTCGAACTCCTCCGCGCCAGCGGGATCTTCGCCGGCCTGTCCGCCGGAGCGGCGTACCTCGCGACCCTCTGGGAGCGTGCGCGCGACGACGCACCCACCTACGTCTTCCTCGCAGCCGACACCGGGCACCGCTACGTCGACACCGCCTACGCCCACCACTGCAAGGCCCTCGGCCTGGGCTCGATGTCCCCGCACGAGGTCACCACCCACGACGACCTGCGTCACCCCTGGTCGGTGATGGACTGGCCGCCCGGCGAGAGCGCACGCGCGCGTGACGAGTCCGTCCTCGTCCCCGGAGCGGCGTGAGCTCCCGCCCGGCACCGCGGGTCCCGACGCGCGGGCCCGAGACCGCTCCGCACTCCCGCGTCACACAGGACGGCTGAGGCTTCCTCACCCGAGCGATCCTCCGACCGATCGCCCTCCCAACCGAGCCCCGACCGGCCTGCCCCCGACCGCCGAACCCCCCCGACCCCCCGACAGAAGAGAGTCCGCATGCCCGCCCCACCACCCCGGTCCACAGCCTCGCTCCGCCAAGCAGTCCTCGACGGCGTGTACGGGCCGCCTCCCGCAGATTTCACCGTGACCAGCGCGTTCTGGCTCCACCACACCACCCGCCTCGCGGGCAGCCAGGTCACCTACCGCAACCACTACCTCCTGCTGCGGTCCGGGAACGTCTTCGGGGCATGCTCCTTCGAAGCAGGCGACCTCGACCCCGACTTCTGCGCGGACGCCTCCGGCCACACCCTCGACGAGCTCATCCGGCACGAGAAGCCCGCCGTCGGCGTCGCGGCTCTCGACGCCTATCTGGCCCGCCTCCAGCCGCACTCCGCGCATCCCGGCGCGGAGACCGTCACGCTCCCGGCCGGGACACCCGATGTGCGAGCCCGGGCCAGGGACGCCGCAGTCGCCGGCCTTCTCGACATCCCCGAAGGCGCGAAGGTGGCCCTGATCGGCGTCGTCAACCCGCTGGTCGCGGCGATACGCGACCGGGGCGGCGTCCCCCTGCCCTGCGACTTCAACCTGCGGACCACCAACTGGGGCGATCCCGTCACCGACGACATGCACGAGGTGCTCGCCGAGGCGGACGCGGTGATCGCCACCGGCATGACCCTCGTCAACGGCAGCTTCGACGACATCCTCGACCACTGCCGCAAGCACGGAACACCCCTCACCGTCTACGCCCACAGCGGCGGCGCCGTCGCGCGGGCGTTCCTGGGCGCGGGCGTGACCGCACTCTCCGCCGAACCGTTCCCCTTCTCCCAGTTCAGCGCCGACGAGACCGCGCTGTACCGGTACCGGGCGGTGACGTCATGAGCAGCGGTGCCGAGCGGTTCGGGAAGAGTGCGCCACCCCGCGCGGAGGACCCGGCGGGCACCCACGCACCGCAGCCGGCAGCGGCGCCGACTTCGGCACCGGCGCCAGGGTCGGAACCGGGGAAGGACGCCGTCCCGAACGACTGGCGGATGGCCCGGGAGTTGTGGCCCTTCATGCTGGCCTCGGCCGTGGGTCTCGTCCCCTTCACCATCTACAGCACCTTCCTCGTCTCCATCGCCGAAGTCTCCGAGGGCTCGGTCGCGGCGCTGGGACAGCTGCGCGGCCTCGGCGGCCTCGCCGCGCTCGCGGTGGGCACCGCCCTCGCCCCCTTCATCGACCGTGTGCGCAAGGAACGGGCGGCGGCCGCGGGACTGGTGGTCCTGGCCGTGTCCGCAGCGCTCGGCGCCGGCGGCGAGTTCCTGCTGCTGGCGGCCTTCTGCCTGCTCGTCGGGGGCGGCACCGCCGTTCTCAACCCGGCGCTCACGGCCGCCGCCGCGGACCGCTTCTCCAGCGAAGCCGCCGCGGGCCGGGCCGCGACGCTCATCACCGCCACGCAGTCCTTCACCGCGCTCCTGGCGGCACCGCTGGTGGCGCTGCCGGCCATGGTGTGGGGGTGGCAGGGGGACCTGTGGGCCGTCACGGCCCTCTGCTCCGGGCTCGCCCTCTACTTCCTCCTCCGCCTCGGTCGCCGCGCACCGGGCGGCCCGCACGGGGACGAGGAGACGCAGCAGGACCGGCCCGGCTACCTGGCGTCGTTCAGGCTGCTGGCCGGACTTCCCGGGGTGATCCCGCTGCTGTGCGTGGCCATGCTGCGCACCGCCGCGTTCATGGGGTATCTCGCCTACCTGGCGGCGTTCTACGACGAGCGTTTCGGACTCACCCCCAGCACCTTCGCTCTGGTCTGGACGCTCAGCGGAGCCTCGTTCTTCGTCGGCAACCTTCTCGCGGGCAGGCTCCTGAGCGCCGACCGGCACACCGCCTCCACCGACCGCCTCATGACGATCGCCCTGTTCGTCGCCCTGGTCGCCCTGGTCGGCGTCTTCCTGAGCCGCTCCCTCTACGTGGCTCTCCCGCTGACCGCCATGATCGGCGTGGGCCACGCCACCGTCGCCGCCTGCGTCACCACCTCCCTCGTACGGCGATGCGGGAACCTGCGCGGCACGGCCCTGAGCATCAACGCCGCCGGCATGAGCTTCGGGGTGTTCCTCGGCGCCGGAGCCGGCGGCATCGGCCTCGCCGCGGGCGGATATCCGGGGACGGCCGCGGCACTCGGCGGACTGACCCTCGTGGCACTCGTCTTCGCGCGTCTCGCCGGCCGCTCCGCGGCGACCGCGGGGAAGTGACCGCGGGCGCTACACCTCCAGGGCCGCGGCGGGCGACGCGGGGAGGCGTCCGTTCGCGTGCTCGGTCTGCAGTGTCACGTGCGACAGCGCGAACTCCTTCGCCAGTATCCGTCGCAGATCCCGGCTTACGGCGTGGCAGTCGCCTCTCACCACGACGTGGGCCGACAGCGTGGGTTCACCCGAGGTGATCAGCCAGACGTGCAGGTTCCTCACCCCTTCGACCCCCGGCAGCTGGGCCATCCGTCGCCGGATGGTGTCGGGGTCGAGGTGGTCGGGCGCCGCCTGGAGGAAGACGCGGGTCGCGTCCCGCACCAGGCCCCAGCCCGCCTTCACCATCAGGGCGACGACCAGGAGCGTGGCGAGGGGGTCCGCGCGGACGAATCCGGTCGTCACCACGATCACGCCCGCGACCGCGGTGCCGATGAAGGCGAAGAGGTCGTTGAGGACGTGCTGGTAGGCGCCCTCGACGTTGAGCGAGGACCGGTTGGCACGGGAGATGCACCACGCGCACGCGACGTTGACGACGATTCCCGCCAGCGCCGTCCACACGACCACCCCGCCCTCCACGTCGGGCGGGGAGAAGAGCCGGTGCACCGCCTCGTGCGCGAGCCAGCAGGCCAGGAGGAGCAGCGTCAGGCCGTTCGCCTGTGCGGAGAGGATCTCCACCCGCTTGAGCCCGTAGGTGTACCCGCCCTTCGGGGGCCGGGACGAGAGACGGAGCGCCACCAGCGCCAGGACGATGGAGACCGCGTCGGTGAGCATGTGTGCCGCGTCCGACAGCAGCGCCAACGAGCCGGCCATGACTGCGGCGACCGCCTCGACCAGCATGAACGCGACCAGCAGAGCCAGGGCCAGGGTCAGCCAGCGTCTGTCGGTCTCCGCCGACACGCCGTGATCATGCCCGTGACCACCGTGTCCGTGATCGTGTCCACCCACTGTCGCTCCCTCGCTCGACGGACCGAAACGCGCAGAACCCGCGGATCCGCACCTCGCCCGGCTTCAACCGCGGGTTATCCAACCACCCCGACTCCTCTTCGGGTAGGTCGTGTTGGGCTCGCTGCCGACCCGCGCACCGCCCTTGGACCGGGCGTCCGCCCCGGATGCCGGCGGGTCCCCGCCGACGCTTCCGCGAAGATGTCCCGTCCGCGGTTCCGGCGCCGGACCGCCGGCCGGGGCCGCAGCCGGACGGTGCGTGGTCGCGCACCGTGGACACCCTGTACATCGCCTTCGGCGGGGTCAAGGAACGCCGCGGGGTAAGGCGTCGCGACCGCTGGTGTGCCACTCGCCTGGCAGGGAGGTGAGGACTTCCCGCCGCCGGTTCCCGCCGGTCCCGGAGCGGGCACGTCGTGGTGCCGCACGGCGACCGCGTCGACCGCGTCCACGACGGCCACCGCCACGCCCTCCCCGATGGTCACTGCGACGAACACCGACCTCGCGGTCCGGTGCCGGGTCCGCGTCCCGCGGGGGGCCGGCGGTGGGGGCACGCCTTCGAAAGTCCCCCTCAGCGGGCGTCGCTGCTGCACACGGTGAGGATGCGGACGGCGCGTTCGCCCGTGTGGGCGTCGCGGCCGTGCCAGACGCGGTAGTTGTCCAGGACGAGGATGTCTCCTTCGCCGAGCCGGAAGCGGGGCAGCGGGGGCTCCTCTTCGTGCACGATCTTCGCGAACCGGTCGAGCATGGTGCGGACGTGCTCGAGGTCCGGGTCCCGGTGGAGGGGGACGGCGCCGTCGGTGCGACGGACGATACGGCGCCCGGTGCGGGTGTACTCGACGTGCCGGGCGACGCGAGGGCTCGCCGGCAAGCCGCGCAGGTGGGGCCACGCCCCGTAGAGGTCGACGTCCTGGGTCGTGAGGAACCGCCACAACTCCGGGTCCGCGGTGCGGCATGCGTCGGCGAAGCGGTAGGCGTCGAGGGCGAAGGAGTCTCCTCCCGCGGGCGCCGCCTTCAGACACTGGATCAGGACGTAGTCCTCGTCGGGATGACGGCGCCGGTGCCGGACGCCTCCGATGTCGACGGTCAGGTCGAGACTGTCCGCGTGCAGGTGGACGGGGCCGCCGTCGTGCGAGGCTCGCACGCGTTGAGGGAAGAGCCGGCTCAGGCGGCTGCCGAGAACCTGGGCGGCTGCCACGGTGAGGGCGTCGCCGCTGCTGCCGTACCCGGCGAGGATGACAGCACCACGCCGGTCCAGTTCCGCGGACGCGTGGTGGATGTCCTCGGGCCCGACCCGAGCGGGGAGGTCCATGGGCGGCGCTCCTTGCTGCGGAGTGAGGGGTGTGCACTGCTGCGTCGATCCCGCGGAGGGCACGGCCGGCTCGAGGCGGGCGGCGCCCTGCGCGGCGGCGGGCGGGCCAGGGCCTCCCTGTCGGTACGCAGAAGCTCTTGCATACAGCTTGCAACAAGTGGAGGGCTCGCCACCAGTCGGGTCATCCTCGTGCCACACGAGCCGGCCCCTTGCGCGGGCAAGGTGTCACCGGCCCTGCGCCTCGCGCCGTCATCGACGGAACGAAACCTGTCGTCGGCCCGTCACAGACGGGCGACGGTCGCGCGCTGTGATGCCCGGGAAGTGTGCGGCCGTGGTGCGCCCGGAGCGGGCGGCCCACCACGCGGCGCTTCACCGGGAGGACGGGATCACCCCCGCCCCCCGCAGGTCCCGTACCGGCATGCTGACGCACGGTCTTGTGGGGGTGCTGCGCCGTCAGGTGGGGGTGCATGAGGGTGGCTGGTTTCAAACGGCTTCTTTCGGCCATCCGGCCGATTGTTGACGCGTCCCGTGGCTGGTCGCCGGAGCGGACCTCGTCCCCTCGAGCGTGGGTGCCCGAGGCCTGTGGTGAACGGCCTGCTCAACCGCTGCGCGGGTCGCCCGTGGGTGGTGAGGGCGCGTCATACCGGAGTGGTCCGTGCTGCCGCGCGGGGTCGGGTCGGCTCGTTTCGCCGGGACGGCACATGTGGTCGCTTTCACCCTGAATGCCCTATGGGGACGCGGTCGCAGCCGTGACCTGAAACACACCTTGCTGCCGCGGCGAGCAGTCGGGAATGCTGGTCGGCGTCTGGCGCAGACATGTCAATGTAAGCGCTGGTCAGCGGCCGTCCCCACCGGCCGTTCCCCCACAGCACCACCGGAGGAATTCCGTGAGCATCAGATTCGCAGGGCGCGCGCGCACCATGGCAGTGGCCACCGGACTCCTGGCGGTCGGCGCGCTCGTCACCCCCACAGCCGTGGCGGCCGAGGCGGACGCGCCCAAGGCCACGGTGGCCCAGCTCAAGGCAGTCGACAGCGCCGTCGAGAAGTCGGACATCGCGGGTACCGCCTGGTACACCGACGCCAAGTCCGGCAAGGTCGTCGTCACCGTCGACAGCACCGTGAGCAAGGCGGAGATCGCCAAGATCAAGCAGACCGTCAAGACCGACTCCGCCCTCGAGATCAACCGCACCAAGGGCGAGTTCACCAAGTACATCGCCGGCGGCGAGGCCATCACCACCGGCGGCAGCCGCTGCTCCCTCGGCTTCAACGTCCAGGACAGCGCGGGCACCAAGTACGCCCTGACCGCCGGACACTGCACCAACATCGGCAGCTCCTGGTCGATCGGCAGCACCGTCGGGTCCAGCTTCCCGAACAACGACTACGGCCTCATCCAGCACTCCAACCCGGGTGCCGCGGACGGCCGCGTCTACCTGTACAACGGCAGCTACCAGGAGATCACCGGCGCCGGCAACGCCTCGGTCGGCCAGTCCGTCCAGCGCAGCGGCTCCACCACCGGCCTGCACGGCGGCTCCGTCACCGGCCTCAACGCGACCGTCAACTACGGCGCCGACGGCATCGTGTACGGCATGATCCAGACCAACGTCTGCGCCGAGCCCGGCGACAGCGGCGGCGCCCTGTTCTCCGGCAGCACCGCGCTGGGTCTGACCTCCGGCGGCAGCGGCAACTGCTCCTCCGGCGGCACCACCTTCTTCCAGCCGGTCACCGAGGCGCTCAGCGCCTACGGCGTCAGCATCATCTGACGCACACCCCACAGCACCACCACGGCGGGCCGCCCCTTCGGGGCGGCCCGCCCCCGTGCGTCCGGCGGTGTGACGCGCACCGGGCGGGGCCTGCACGACCGTTCGCCGACCCCGTTTCGCACATACCGGGCTTCGTGTGAGTCCTGGAGCAGGTGGGGCCCGGTCGGCCGGCATCCGGCCGGTCACGCGGTCAGCCGCCCCGTCCGGCCGGAACGGGAACCGCTCAGCAGCGTCCCTCGCTGACGCTCACCGACAGGTCGTGCTCCTCGAGTACCGCGCCGCCGCCTTCCGTCGGAATCCCGATGCCGCCCTCCGGCGCCACGGACTGCGTGATGTGCATGCAGTACGCGGCGTCCGTGTCGGTCTCGGGGGAGCTGCCCGTGATCTCGTAGTCGTCGGAGTCGCCGACTGCTTCGACCCTGGGGCCGACGGTGCTGTCGGAGTTGGCCACCGCGTCGTCGAGGGCGTCCTCGACCGCACCGGAGTAGCCGCCGAACGACGCCTTGGTGTGCGGTTCCTGCTCCAGGGCTTCCGCGGCGGTGTGGACGGCGTCACGCAGTTCGTCCCCGCTGAGCGAGGCCCTGTTCTGCATGACGAGCACGAAACCCGCGACGGCGACGAGAGAGGCCACGATCAGCACCACTCCCACCGGGTTGCCCGGGTTGTAGGTGTAGTGGTTCGTCCCCCACCGGCTGCGTACGAAGACGGGTTCGTGGTCGTCGTCGTCGTGTGTCATGCCCGCCAGCCTATGGGCATGCACACGTCGCTCGGCCCCCGGTCCCGGACGGTGCGTCAGCCGCAGCGACCTGTGGGATCGGCGGGGCCGGTGGGCCGGCGGACGGACAGAGGACTGTTGCCGCACTCCTCCCCGACCCGCTGAGCAGCCGGTCGGGCCGGGTGCGGCGGCATCGGCGGTTCAGATGTCGCGGAAGGTTTCGATCTGGGCGCCGACCTCGTTGAGGCGTTCGGCGAGGTCCTCGTAGCCGCGGTTGATGACGTAGACGTTGCGCAGCACGGACGTGCCCTCGGCGGCGAGCATGGCGAGGAGGACGACGACGGCGGGGCGGAGGGCGGGCGGGCACATCATCTCGGCGGCGCGCCAGCGGGTGGGGCCCTCGACCAGGACCCGGTGCGGGTCGAGCAACTGCAGGCGTCCGCCGAGGCGGTTGAGGTCGGTGAGGTAGATGGCGCGGTTGTCGTAGACCCAGTCGTGGATGAGGCTCTGCCCCTGGGCGGAGGCGGCGATGGCCGCGAAGAAGGGGACGTTGTCGATGTTGAGGCCGGGGAAGGGCATGGGGTGGATCTTGTCGATCGGCGCCTCCAGTTTGGAGGGACGGACCGTCAGGTCGGTGAGCCGGGTGCGGCCGTTGTCCGCCGCGTACTCCGCGCTGCGGTCGACGTCGAGGCCCATCTCCTCCAGAACGGCCAGCTCGATCTCCAGGAACTCCACCGGCACCCGGCGCACCGTCAGTTCGGATTCGGTGACGACGGCGGCGGCGATGAGGCTCATGGCCTCGACCGGGTCCTCGGAGGGGGAGTAGTCCACGTCGCGGTCGATCTCGGCGACGCCGTGCACGGTGAGGGTGGTGGAGCCGATGCCCTCGACGCGCACGCCGAGCTGCTCCAGGAAGAAGCAGAGGTCCTGGACCATGTAGTTGGAGGAGGCGTTGCGGATGACGGTGACGCCGTCGTAGCGGGCGGCGGCCAGCAGCGCGTTCTCGGTGACCGTGTCGCCGCGTTCGGTCAGCACGATGGGACGGTCGGGGGTGACGGAGCGGTCGACCTCGGCGTGGTAGACGCCCTCGGTCGCGGTGACGTCCAGGCCGAAGCGGCGCAGGGCGATCATGTGCGGCTGGACGGTGCGGGTCCCGAGGTCGCAGCCGCCGGCGTAGGGGAGGCGGAACGCGTCGGTGCGGTGCAGCAGCGGGCCGAGGAACATGATGATGCTGCGGGTGCGGCGGGCGGCGTCCGCGTCCATCGCGTCCAGGTCGAGTTCGGCGGGCGGCACGATCTCGAGGTCGCCGGCGTCGTTGAGCCAGCGGGTGCGCACGCCGACGGAGCCCAGCACCTCGAGGAGGCGGAAGACCTCCTCGATGCGGGCGACCCGACGCAGCACGGTGCGGCCGGAGTTGAGGAGCGAGGCGCAGAGCAGGGCGACGCACGCGTTCTTGCTCGTCTTGACGTCGATGGAGCCGGAGAGGCGGCGCCCGCCGACGACGCGCAGGTGCATCGGGCCGGAATAACCGAGGGAGACGATTTCGCTGTCCAGGGCCTCCGAGATGCGGGCGATCATCTCAAGGCTGATGTTCTGGTTGCCGCGTTCGATGCGGTTGACCGCGCTCTGGCTGGTGCCCAGTGCCTCCGCGAGTTGCGACTGGGTCCAGCCGCGGTGCTGGCGAGCGTCGCGGATCAGCTGGCCGATGCGTGCGAGGTAGTCGTCCGTCATGGCAAGGACCGTATCTCAGATGTGAGATAACGACGAACGCTGACGCGCCGATTCAGGTCCGAACGGGTGAACGAGGCGGAATCCGGGCACGCGGACAGGGGAGCGGTACGGTCGGCAGGCCGGGGCGTGACCGTGCCGCGGTCGTGTACTAGAGTTATCTCGACATCGAGATATCTGGCGGAAGGCGCGCCCCGGCGACCGTGACGGGGAGCCGCGCCACTTAGGCAAGGCTAGCCTAAGCACAGGCAAAAGGAGACTGTCGTGTCGGCGAACAGCTTCGACGCCCGCAGCACCCTGCAGGTGGGCGACGAGTCGTACGAGATCTTCAAGCTGGACAAGGTCGAGGGCTCCGCCCGCCTGCCGTACAGCCTGAAGGTGCTGCTGGAGAACCTGCTCCGTACCGAGGACGGCGCCAACATCACCGCCGACCACATCCGGGCGCTGGGCGGCTGGGACGCGAAGGCGCAGCCCAGTCAGGAGATCCAGTTCACGCCGGCTCGCGTGATCATGCAGGACTTCACCGGCGTGCCCTGCGTCGTGGACCTCGCGACGATGCGCGAGGCCGTGAAGGAGCTGGGTGGCGACGCGGACCGCATCAACCCCCTCGCGCCCGCCGAGCTGGTCATCGACCACTCGGTGATCGCCGACAAGTTCGGCACCCCCAACGCCTTCTCCCAGAACGTCGAGCTGGAGTACGGCCGCAACCGCGAGCGCTACCAGTTCCTGCGCTGGGGCCAGACCGCGTTCGACGAGTTCAAGGTCGTCCCGCCCGGCACCGGCATCGTGCACCAGGTCAACATCGAGCACCTGGCCCGCACCGTCATGGTCCGGAACGGGCAGGCCTACCCCGACACCCTGGTCGGCACCGACTCGCACACCACCATGGTCAACGGCCTCGGCGTGCTGGGCTGGGGCGTCGGCGGCATCGAGGCCGAGGCCGCGATGCTCGGCCAGCCGGTCTCCATGCTGATCCCGCGCGTGGTCGGCTTCAAGCTCACCGGCGAGCTGCCCACCGGCACCACCGCCACCGACCTGGTGCTCACCATCACCGAGATGCTGCGCAAGCACGGTGTCGTCGGCAAGTTCGTCGAGTTCTACGGCGACGGCGTCGGCTCGGTGCCGCTCGCCAACCGCGCCACCATCGGCAACATGTCGCCGGAGTTCGGCTCCACCGCGGCGATCTTCCCGATCGACGGCGAGACCATCAACTACCTCAAGCTCACCGGCCGCGACGAGCAGCAGCTCGCCCTGGTCGAGGCGTATGCCAAGGAGCAGGGCCTCTGGCACGACGCGGCCAACGAGCCGGAGTACTCCGAGTACCTGGAGCTCGACCTCGCCACGGTCGTGCCGTCCATCGCCGGCCCCAAGCGCCCGCAGGACCGGATCGCACTCGCCGACGCCGCCCACCAGTTCGGCCAGGACGTGCGCAACTTCGTTTCCGACGCCGACCTGGACGAGGCCGGCAAGGAGTCCTTCCCGGCCTCCGACGCCCCCGCCGTCTCCAACGGCGCGCCCAGCAAGCCCAGCCAGGTCACCGGCCCGGACGGTCAGGTGTACGAGATCGACCACGGCGCCGTCGCGGTGGCCGCGATCACCTCCTGCACCAACACCTCCAACCCCTACGTGATGGTCGGCGCCGCGCTCGTGGCGAAGAAGGCCGTGGAGAAGGGCCTGACCCGCAAGCCGTGGGTCAAGACCACCCTCGCGCCCGGTTCGCAGGTCGTCATGGACTACTACGACCGGGCCGGCCTCACCCCGTACCTGGACAAGCTCGGCTTCCACCTGGTCGGCTACGGCTGCACCACCTGCATCGGCAACTCCGGCCCGCTGCCGGAGGAGGTCTCCCAGGCGGTCAACGACAACGACCTCGCCGTGGTCTCCGTCCTCTCCGGCAACCGGAACTTCGAGGGCCGCATCAACCCCGACGTCAAGATGAACTACCTGGCGTCCCCGCCCCTGGTCGTGGCGTACGCCATCGCCGGCTCCATGAAGGTGGACATCACCAGCGAGGCGCTGGGCACCGACTCGGACGGGAACCCGGTCTACCTCAAGGACATCTGGCCCTCCGAGCAGGAGGTCGAGGAGGTCGTGGCCGGGGCCATCGGCCAGGAGATGTTCACCAAGTCCTACTCCGACGTGTTCGCCGGCGACGCCCAGTGGCAGGCGCTGCCCGTGCCCACCGGCAACACCTTCGAGTGGGACGCGGAGTCCACCTACGTCCGCAAGCCCCCGTACTTCGAGGGCATGGGTGAGCAGCCGGACCCGGTCGAGGACATCTCCGGCGCCCGCGTGCTGGTCAAGGTGGGCGACTCGGTCACCACCGACCACATCTCCCCGGCCGGTGCGATCAAGGCCGACTCCCCGGCCGGCACCTACCTCACCGAGCACGGCGTCCAGCGGCGCGACTTCAACAGCTACGGCTCCCGCCGCGGCAACCACGAGGTCATGATCCGCGGCACGTTCGCCAACATCCGGCTGCGCAACCAGATCGCGCCCGACACCGAGGGCGGCTTCACCCGGGACTTCACCCAGGACGGCTACCCGGTCAGCACGATCTACGACGCCTCGCAGAACTACCAGAAGCAGGGCATCCCGCTGGTCGTGATGGCCGGTAAGGAGTACGGCTCGGGCTCGTCCCGCGACTGGGCCGCGAAGGGCACCGCCCTGCTCGGCGTGAAGGCCGTCATCGCCGAGTCCTACGAGCGCATCCATCGCTCGAACCTCATCGGCATGGGCGTGCTGCCGCTCCAGTTCCCGGAGGGCGCCTCGGCCCAGTCGCTGGGGCTGTCCGGCGAGGAGACCTTCTCCTTCGCGGGTGTCACCGCGCTCAACGACGGCGGCATCCCGGAGACCGTCAAGGTCACCACGGACACCGGCGTCGAGTTCGACGCCACGGTCCGTATCGACACCCCGGGCGAAGCGGACTACTACCGCAACGGCGGCATCATGCAGTACGTGCTGCGGTCGCTGATCGCCAAGTGACCGGCCGGGTGACCCACGTCACCCGCCCCCGGTGACGCCGGCGCGGCCGGACGTTCACCTCGTGAACGCGGCGCCGCACCCCTCCCTCGGGCGGGGTGCGGCGCCGTCGTGCGTGCCCTGCGGCGTGGCGCGCCGCGCGAGGTCTCAACTCGGGAAAGACTGGCACGAACAAGCGCGTACGATCTTGCCCCGCTGGCGAGAAGTGGACTATACCTGTCGGCACCCGAGCGGCCGTGCGCAGAGCGGACGCCGTCTTACAGCCACAGGGCGGATCACCCAGCAAAGGGGCAGCAATGGGATCCACTTTCGACGTCCACCGCCGTGACCTCATCAAGCGCGCCGCGGCCGCGGGTCTGATCGCCGTCCCCGCGGTGGGTGCGCTCACCTCCTGCGCCAGCGGAGGCGGCGAGAGCAACCAGGTCGACAAGGGCGAGAAGAGCAAGGACAACCCGCTCGCCGTCAACGGCACCGCGGCGCTCGAGGTCTACATCTTCGACGGCGGCTTCGGCACCCAGTACGCCAAGGACGCGGCGAAGACCTACGAGCAGCGGTTCCCCGAGGCCAAGGTCAGCGTCAAGAGCACGCAGAAGATCCAGTCCGTGCTGCAGCCGCGCTTCAACGGCGGCACCCCGCCGGACCTCATCGACAACTCCGGTGCCGAGCAGATGGACATGGGCGTCCTGGTGGGCCAGAAGCAGCTCGCCGACCTCAGCCCCCTGCTCGACGCGCCCTCGATCGACGACGCGTCCGTGAAGGTCCGCGACACGCTCCGGCCGGGCATCGTCGAGATGGGCCAGTACGACGGCGAGCAGTGCTACGTCCTGAACTACGCCTACACCGTGTACGGCGTGTGGTACTCGCAGACCAACCTCGACAAGATCGGCGAGGAGTACCCCAAGACCTGGGACGACATGCTCAAGGTCTGTGCCAAGGCGAAGAAGAAGGGCGTCGCCGGCTGGACCTACCCCGGTAAGTACCCCTACTACCTGCCGTTCTCCCTGTACCCGTTCATGGCCAAGATCGGCGGCGACGAGGTACTGAAGAAGATCGACAACCTGGAGCCGGACGCCTGGAAGCAGCCCGCGGTCAAGGCGGCGCTGGAGGCGTACTACGAGCTGCACAAGAAGGGCTACATCCTCCAGGGCACCCCGGGCCTGACCCACATCCAGTCGCAGACCGCCTGGAACGAGGGCGAGGCGCTGTTCATCCCGAACGGTTCCTGGGTCGAGAACGAGACGGCCAAGACCACCCCGGACGACTTCGAGATGCGCGTCGCCCCGCCGTCCAGTCTGGACAGCGGCGACAAGATGCCCTTCGCGACGACCTGGGCGTCCGGCGGCGAGCCGTTCATCGTGCCGGCCAAGGCGAAGAACCCGACCGGCGGCATGGAGCAGATGCGCGTCCTGCTGGGCAAGAAGGCCACCCAGAACTTCGTCAAGCAGGTCTCCTCGCTCACCGCCCTGGACGGCGGCACCGACGGCCTGGACCTGCCCCCGGGCCTGAACTCGGCGATCGGCGTGCTGGATGCGGCCGGCGACAACATCGTCAACCCGCGCATCCCGAACTGGTACGTCTCGCTGCACAAGGACAAGATCGGCACCGGCTGCCTCGGTGAGATGATGGCCGGCCGCATGACCCCGGCCGAGTGCATGAAGAAGGCGCAGCAGTTCACCGACGAGGCCCGCGAGGACGACTCCGTCAAGCACTACACGCGCTGACCCCCGCGGCGTCACCGCGGCCGCCTCCCCCGCACTACCCGATCGGAGCCGAGTAGGCATGCAGCACGGCAAGTACCGGTTCATCGCGGGGTTCCTGGCGGTACCCCTGGCGATCTACCTGATGTTCGTCGTCTGGCCGTTCATCCAGTCCATCTACTACTCGTTCACGGACTGGACCGGGCTGAGTCCGGAATTCTCCTTCGTCGGGTTGGCCAACTACCAGAAGATGCTGAGTGACAGCGACTTCTGGGACGCGCTGGGCCACAGCCTGCTGTTCCTGGCGCTGCTGCCGGTGATCACGATCGGCTTCGCCCTGTTCCTCGCCTTCATGATCAACGTCGGCGGGCGGAAGCGGAAGGGCGCGGCCGTCAGCGGCGTGCGCGGCTCGTCCACCTACAAGATCGTCTACTTCTTCCCGCAGGTGCTGTCGATCGCGATCGTCGCGCTGCTCTTCCAGTTCGTCTACAACCCCCGAAACGGCGCGCTCAACGCGGGCCTGGAGGGTGTCGGACTGGGGTCATGGAAACCGAACTGGCTCGGCGACCCGGACCTCGCGCTGTGGTGCGTGATGTTCGTGCTGTTCTGGTGCACGGTGGGCTTCTTCGTCGTGCTCTTCTCCGCGGGAATGTCCTCCATCCCGAACGACATCTACGAGGCCGCGCTGCTGGACGGCGCCAGCCGTTTCACCACGTTCTTCCGCATCACCCTGCCGCTGCTGTGGGACACCGTGCAGTCCGGCTGGATCTACATGGGCATCCTGGCACTCGGCCCGGAGGCGTTCGCCGTCGTGCAGATCATGACCGTCGGGCCCGGCGGCCCGGCCAACGCCACGACCGTGCTGCCGCTGGAGGTCTACACCACGGCCTTCTCCGACGCCCAGGCCGCGTACGCGACCACCATCGGCGTCGCGCTGCTGATCGTCACCCTGACCTTCGCGGCCATCGTGCTGAAGCTCGGCCGGCGCGAGCGACTGGAGTACTGAGAACCGATGAAGACGACCGACAAGCCCCTGCCCAGCGCCGGCCCGGACCCGACGCGCCCGGCCGTCACCAAGGACGACGCTTCCCGCCCCGCCCCCGAGCAGCCGAAGAAGGAGGGCACCACCCTCAACGTCTTCTCGCACGGCGTGCTCGTGCTGTGGGGCTTCATGGTGGCCATGCCGCTGCTCTGGGCGGTGATGACCTCGTTCAAGACCGACCGGGAGATCTTCACCTCGCCCTGGGCGCTGCCCACCGAGCTGCATTTCGAGAACTGGTCGCGCGCCTGGAACCAGGCGAACATGAGCGACTACTTCGGCAACACGGTCGTCGTGGTCGGCTGCTCGCTCGTCGGCACCATGCTGCTCGGTTCCATGACGGCGTACGTACTGGCGCGCTTCGAGTTCCCCGGACAGCGCTTCCTGTACTTCCTCTTCATCGGCGGGATGAGCTTCCCGATCATCCTCGCGCTGGTGCCGCTGTTCTACGTCATGAACAACATGGGCCTGCTCAACACCCGGCACGGCCTGATCCTGTCCTACATCGCCTACTCGCTGCCGTTCACGGTCTTCTTCCTCACCGCCTTCTTCCGCACGCTGCCCAGCTCGGTCGCCGAGGCCGCGATGATCGACGGCGCGTCCCACGCGCGGACGTTCTTCCAGGTCATGCTGCCGATGGCCAAGCCCGGCCTGGTCAGCGTCGGCATCTTCAACTTTCTCGGGCAGTGGAACCAGTACATGCTGCCGACGGTGCTCAACACCGACCCGGACAAGCAGGTGCTCTCCCAGGGACTGGTGCAGCTCGCCGTGAGCCAGGGCTACAAGGGGGACTGGTCCGCTCTCTTCGCGGGCCTGGTCATGGCGATGCTGCCGGTGCTGGCGGCGTACATCGTCTTCCAGCGCCAGGTGGTCTCCGGCCTCACCGCCGGCGCACTGAAGTAGCGCCCTCGTCACACTCCGCCGACCGGCGGGTACGGCCCGCCCACGGGCCGTACCCGCCGGTCGGCGTGCCTGCTCACCCCCGTAGGATCGCTCACATCTGAGCGTCGACCTCATTCAAGGTCTTGACGGGAGAGAACCCTCAGCGCTCTGCTTGGAGTTCAGATGTTGGAAGCAGGCCGCTCCAGGGACACGTCGGTGCGGCCACGGGCGGTGGTCGCGCCGCCCGCCGAGGCGGGAGTGGAGCGTCACGTGGAGACTCCGGGGTCGCAGTCCTCACTGCACCGGGCGAACCTGGAACGGGTGGTTCGCGCCGTCCGGATGGCCGGGTCCCTCACACAGGCGGAGATCGCCCGCACCACGGGCCTGTCCGCGGCGACGGTCTCCAACATCGTCCGCGAGCTGAAGGACGGCGGGACGGTGGACGTCACCCCGACCTCGGCCGGAGGACGGCGGGCTCGCAGCGTCTCCCTCTCCGGGGACGCGGGCACCGTGGTGGGCGTCGACTTCGGCCACTCCCACCTGCGCGTGGCCGTCGGCAACCTCGCCCACCAGGTGCTGGCCGAGGAGGCCGAGCCCATCGATGTGGACGCCTCCGCGCAGGAGGGCTTCGACCGGGCCGAGGCGCTGGTGCACCGCCTGCTGGGAGCCACCGGCATCCGGCTGGAGAAGGTCGTCGGCGTCGGGCTCGGCGTGCCCGGCCCGATCGACGTGGAGACCGGCGCGCTCGGCTCGACCGCCATCCTGCCCGGCTGGGCCGGCACCCATCCGCGCGAGGAGCTGGCCGAGCGCCTGGGCGTGCCGGTGCACGTCGACAACGACGCCAACCTCGGCGCGCTGGGGGAGAAGGTCTGGGGGAGCGGCCGCGGCGCCACCGACCTCGCCTACATCAAGATCGCCAGCGGCGTCGGCGCCGGTCTGGTGATCAACAACCAGATCTACCGCGGGCCCGGCGGCACGGCGGGCGAGATCGGCCACATCACGCTGGACGAGTCCGGTCCGGTCTGCCGCTGCGGCAACCGCGGCTGCCTGGAGACCTTCACCGCCGCCCGCTACGTGCTGCCGCTGCTGCACTCCAGCCACGGCGCGGACATCACCATGCCGGCCGTGGTGCGGCTCGCCCGGGACGGCGACCCGGGCTGCCGCAGGGTGGTCGCCGACATCGGCCGGAACATCGGCTCCGGCGTCGCGAGCCTGTGCAACCTGCTCAACCCGAGCCGCATCGTGCTGGGCGGCGACCTCGCGGAGGCCGGCGACCTCCTGCTGGACCCGGTGCGGGACTCGGTGGCGCGCTACGCCATTCCCAGCGCCGCCCGCCAGCTCACGCTGGCCCCGGGCACGTTGGGCGGCCGAGCGGAGGTACTGGGTGCGCTCGCCCTGGTGTTGAGCGAGATGGGCGATTCCTCCCTTCTGAACTCCTCCGCCCCTTCCGTTCCTGCCGCCGCGTCCGTCTCCGCGTGAGATGTCGCCCGATGTCGCCGTGAGCGCACTGCGTTCACGCTCGTAACGCATGGCATCGTTGCCGTCTCGTTAAGGATTTACTTCTTGACGACGGGATGCACGGAGAGTTGACTTCACGCCACCTCGGCCGCACCGATGCGGCCTCGTCAGGGAGGTTGTGAAGGATGAAGGCAAGGACGCGCCGCGTGCTCGTCGGTACCGCCGCCATCGCGATGTCCGTCTCGCTGGCCGCCTGCGGGCAGGCCGGCGGCGGTGACAGCGGTGACGGTGGGGACGACGGCAAGAAGCTGATCGGTCTGCTGCTGCCGGAGAACAAGACGACGCGGTACGAGGCCTTCGACCGGCCGCTGATCACGGACAAGATCAAGGAGCTGTGCTCCGACTGCGAGGTCAAGTACAACAACGCCTCGCAGGACACCCAGCAGCAGAAGAAGCAGTTCGACGCGCTGGTCACGCAGGGCGCTGACGTCATCATCCTGGATGCCGTCGACGCCACCGCCACCAAGTCCTGGGTCGACCGGGCCGCCGAGCAGGGCATCGAGGTCGTCGCCTACGACCGCCTGGCCGAGGGCGACGTCTCCGGCTACGTGTCCTACGACAACGAGGCCATCGGCAAGCTCCAGGGCGAGGGCATGGTGGAGGCGCTGGGCGACGACGCCGCGGACGCCCGCACCGTGATGATCAACGGGTCGCCCACCGACCCGAACGCCGCGCTGTTCAAGAAGGGCGCCCACTCCGTCCTCGACGAGCAGGTCGGCAAGATCGTCTACGAGCAGGACATCCCGGACTGGTCGCCGGACGAGGCCAACAAGAAGATGTCCGCCGCGATCACCTCGCTGGGCAAGGACGGCTTCGACGCCGTCTACTCCGCCAACGACGGCATGGCCGGCGGCATCATCACCGCCCTGAACAAGGCCGGCATATCCGACGTCCCCGTCGGCGGCCAGGACGCCGAACTCGCCGGTCTCCAGCGCATCGTGAAGGGCGAGCAGGCCTTCACCATCTACAAGGCGATCAAGCCCGAGGCCGAGACGACCGCCCAGATGGCCGTCGCCCTGCTCGAGGGCGAGAGCATCGGGAAGTTCGCGCCCGAGACGGTGGACAGCAAGAGCAAGAAGGGCATTCCCAGCAAGCTCTACGGCGCGAAGATCGTCACCAAGGACAACATCAAGGACACCCTCGTCGCGGACGGCGTGTACACGGTCGAGGAGATCTGCACCAAGCAGGTCGAGAAGGCCTGCAAGGCCGTCGGCCTGATGTGATCCCGCGGCCCGCTCCCCCCGCCCCCCGCCGGGGCCGGAGGAGCGGGCCCCCGCGGTGCGCCCGCCTCCAGGGCGCACCGCGCCGTACCGCCTTCACGGGAGCCCCGACCCGCCCCCGTACGCCTCCCCGCCACCGCCGGCCGCCCCGTCGGGCCCGTCCGCGGCGGCGGGACGCGTGCACCGCCGGAAGCGCTCCCAGACAGATCGGAGTCGACCCAGTGCCGAACGAACCCGTGCTGGCCCTGCGCGGTGTGTCGAAACGGTTCGGTGCCGTCCAGGCGCTCACCGACGTACACCTCGAGATATCCCCGGGCGAGGTCGTCGCCCTCGTCGGCGACAACGGCGCCGGCAAGTCCACCCTCGTCAAGACCATCGCCGGCGTACACGCCATCGACGAGGGCCACATCGAGTGGAAGGGCCGCCCGGTCCAGATCCACCGCCCGCACGACGCGCAGGACCTCGGCATCGCCACCGTCTACCAGGACCTTGCGCTCTGCGACAACCTCGACGTCGTCGCCAACCTCTTCCTCGGCAGCGAGGTCCGCACCGCCTCCGTGCTCGACGAGGTCGCCATGGAGCAGCGCGCCATGGAGCTGCTCCAGACGCTGTCCATCCGCATCCCCAGCGTCCGCATCCCGGTGGCCTCGCTGTCCGGCGGTCAGCGGCAGGTCGTCGCCATCGCCCGCGCCCTGATCGGCGACCCGCAGGTGGTCATCCTCGACGAGCCGACGGCCGCCCTCGGCGTCGAGCAGACCGCCCAGGTGCTCGACCTCGTCGAGCGGCTCCGCGAACGCGGCCTCGGCGTCATCCTCATCAGCCACAACATGGCCGACGTCCAGGCCGTGGCCGACCGCGTCGCGGTACTCCGGCTCGGCCGCAACAACGGTGTCTTCTCCGTCCGGGACACCTCCCACGAAGAGATCATCGCCGCGATCACCGGTGCCACCGACAACGCGGTGACCCGTCGCCAGGCACGTACGACGGAGGCAGCGAAGTGAGCGACACCACCAAGTCCACGGTCACCAAGGAGAAGGCCGACGGCACCCCGGAGCCCGCCACCGAACAGGCCGTCGACCCGCGGCTGCTGGTCCGCCAGCAGGGCTTCGCGGGCTACCTGAGCGACTTCAAGCGCCGGGTGCGCGGCGGCGAACTCGGTTCCATCCCGGTCGTCATCGGCCTGATCGTCATCGCCGTCATCTTCCAGTCGCTCGACCCCACCTTCCTCTCGGCGCGCAGCCTCAGCGACATCAGCGTCTACACCGCGGGCCTGGGCATCATGGCCATCGGCATCGTGTTCGTGCTGCTGCTCGGCGAGATCGACCTGTCGGTCGGCTCGGTGGCCGGCGTCGGCGCCGCCATGTGGGCCGTGCTGAGCGTCACCCACCAGCTGAACGACCTGCTGTCCGTGCTGATCGCGCTGGCCACCGGTGGTCTCATCGGCCTGCTGCACGGGTTCTTCTTCGCCAAGGTCGGCGTCCCCGCGTTCGTCGTCACCCTCGCCGGCTTCCTCGGCTGGAGCGGCCTGCAGATCTGGATGATGGGCAACGAGGGCAGCATCAACACGCCCTCGAACAGCCTCGTCCAGGACATCACCGGCTACTACTTCAGCGACAAGGCCGCCGCCTACGCGCTGGCCCTCGTCGCTGTCGGCGGCTACCTCTTCGCGCTGCTGCGCGACACCCGGCGCCGCCGCACCGCCCGCCTGCCGCACCGGCCGGTCAGCGAGATCGCGCTGCGCACCGGCGTCATCGCCGTCATCGCCTTCGGCGCGGCCTACCAGCTCAACGAGCCGGCCGGGGCTCGCGGCCTTCCGCTGGCGCTGCTGATCTTCCTGATCGTCCTCTTCGTCGCGGACTTCGTCTCCCGCCGCACCACCTACGGCCGGCAGATCTTCGCCGTCGGCGGCAACGCGGAGGCAGCCCGGCGGGCGGGCATCAACGTGGAGAAGATCCGCATCACGGTGTTCGGCATCGCCGGCATGCTCGCGGCCTTCGGCGGTCTCTTCATCGCCAGCCAGCAGGGCGGCGCCACCAAGAACCTCGGCGCCGGCAACACCCTCATGAACGTGATCGCCGCCGCCGTCATCGGCGGCACCAGCCTCTTCGGCGGCCGCGGCAAGATCCTCTCCGCGCTGCTCGGCGCCCTGGTGATCATGTCCATCCAGCAGGGGCTGAACCTGCTCGGCATGGCCAGCGAGATCCAGTACATGATCACCGGCGCGGTGCTGCTGGCCGCCGTCGTGATCGACTCCGTCTCCCGCCGCACGCAGAAGACCGCGGGACGCACCTGACCTGCCGTCCCGACCCCAGGCGCACCCGTGCCCGGCTCCGTCAGGGGCCGGGCACGGGCATGTCACAGGTCCGCACGGGTGACGCGAAACCGGCCGGTCGGGGCCGGGTGGGCGAACGTCCAGGCGAACGGGACATTAGACTCGACGGATCGGCACGGCTCTACAGCAGCTCGAAGCAAGGAGGCACGGGTGGCACTGCTGACCCGCATCACCGGACCGCGCGATCTGGACCGGCTCAGCCCGCAGCAGCTGGAGCAGCTGGCCGAGGAGATCCGGACGTTCCTCGTCGATTCGGTCTCCCGCACCGGCGGTCACCTCGGCCCCAACCTCGGCGTCGTGGAACTCACCATCGCGCTGCACCGGGTGTACGACTCCCCGCGCGACAAGATCCTCTTCGACACCGGACACCAGTCCTACGTGCACAAGCTGCTCACCGGGCGGCAGGACTTCTCCAAGCTGCGCGCCCAGGGCGGCCTCTCCGGCTATCCCTCGCGCGCCGAGTCCGCGCACGACGTCATCGAGAACAGCCACGCCTCGACCGTCCTCGGCTGGGCCGACGGTCTCGCCAAGGCCAACGAGATCCGCCGCACCGGCGACCACGTCGCCGCCGTCATCGGCGACGGCGCGCTGACCGGCGGCATGGCCTGGGAGGCGCTCAACAACATCGCCGACGCCAAGGACCGCCCGCTGGTCATCGTCGTCAACGACAACGAGCGCTCCTACGCGCCGACCATCGGCGGCCTCGCCAACCACCTCGCCACGCTGCGCACCACCGACGGCTACGAGCGCTTCCTCGCCCGCGGCAAGGACGTCCTCAACCGCACGCCCGTGGTGGGCAAGCCCCTGTACGAGACGCTGCACGGTGCGAAGAAGGGGCTCAAGGACCTCGTCGCGCCGCAGGGCATGTTCGAGGACCTGGGCCTGAAGTACGTCGGCCCCATCGACGGGCACGACATCGAGGCCGTCGAGTCGGCGCTGCAGCGCGCCAAGCGCTTCGGCGGGCCGGTGATCGTGCACGTGCTGACGGAGAAGGGCCGCGGCTACCAGCCCGCGCGCCAGGACGAGGCCGACCAGTTCCACGCCGTCGGCGTCATCCACCCCGACACCGGCCTGCCGGTGAAGTCCTCCGGCGCCGACTGGACCTCCGTCTTCGGCGAGGAGATGGTGAAGCTCGGCCGCGAACGCGAGGACGTCGTCGCCATCACCGCCGCGATGATGCGCCCGGTCGGCCTGCACGACTTCGCACAGGAGTTCCCCGAACGGGTCTTCGACGTCGGCATCGCCGAGCAGCACGGCGCGGTGTCCGCGGCCGGGCTGGCCACCGGCGGACTGCACCCCGTCTTCGCGGTGTACGCCACCTTCCTCAACCGGGCCTTCGACCAGGTGCTGATGGACGTCGCCCTGCACAAGTGCGGCGTCACCTTCGTCCTGGACCGGGCCGGGGTCACCGGCACGGACGGCGCGTCGCACAACGGCATGTGGGACATGTCGGTGCTCCAGTGCGTGCCCGGCCTGCGGCTCGCCGCGCCGCGCGACGCCGAGCAGCTGCGCGCGCAGCTGCGGGAGGCGGTGGACGTCGACGACGCGCCGACCGTCGTCCGCTACTCCAAGGGCGCCGTGGGACCGGCCGTCCCCGCCGTCGACACGGCCGGCGGCATGGACGTCCTGCGCAAGCCGGACACCGAGACCGCCGACGTGCTGCTGATCTCCGTCGGCGCGCTCGCCCCCATGTGCCTGGAGATCGCCGACCACCTGGACCGGCAGGGCATCTCCGCCACGGTGGTCGACCCGCGCTGGGTCAAGCCCGTCGACAAGGCGCTGCCGGAACTGGCCGCCGCCCACCGGGTGGTGGTCACCGTCGAGGACAACAGCCGTGCCGGCGGCGTCGGTTCCGCGATCGCGCAGGCGCTGCGGGACGCGTCGGTGGACGTGCCGCTGCGCGACTTCGGCATTCCGGAGAGGTTCCTCGACCACGGCTCGCGGGGCCAGGTGATGGCCGACATCGGTCTCACCGCGCCCGACATCGCGCGTCAGGTCACCGGCCTCGTCGCACGCCTCGACGGCCGCCTCCACGACGAGGCGGCCGTCGCCCGGGACTAGTGACCACCCTGGTTTCCCTCCACACGAAACGGTAACTTCGCGACAAGGGCCCTTTCCGCAACTCGGTTCGCGAAAAGGGCCCTTGACATCCCGACAGGCCACTGAAACGATCGCTGCCACTCGATCGCTGTATTCACGTTGCCCGACGGTTCGAGGCCATCCGGCCCTGGTTGCCCTCCCGGCAGATCCCGCACAGGTAGTGGCGTGCCGGTTCCCCTGCGGAATTCCGCCTCCCCCACCGGTCGTCGAGAGCCGTTCGACACGACCCTGGGAGCTTGCATGGCGGAGTCACCTACGTCCGGTCGGGAATTCCGGCACCGTGTGACCCGGCATCTCCTTCTCGGCGACATCGCGCTGCAGTACCCGGTGCGGCCGACGCCGGATGCGGGGCTGCTCGCGGTCCGCCTGGCGGACGAGCCGGGCGACGCGGGCCGGGCGACGGAATACCTCACGCCGGCCGACACGGCGCCGCGCGGCCTCCACCTCCTGCGGCCGGAGCCCCGCACCCTGCCCGACCCGCCCGCCGGGTCCGACGCGGCCGCCGCAACGTGGGCGGGCATCGCCCTGGACGACGACTTCGGCGCCCACCTCGACGAGGCGCTGCCGCCCGGCGTGCGCACGGACACCCTGGCCCCCGTCCTGCTGCTGCGGACGCACCGGCAGGCGGCACAGCCCTTCACCGAGGTGCTCTCCTGCGCCCGGCTGCGCAAGGTCGGCATCCTGCTCGTGCGGACGGCGCGCTTCCCGCACGAGCCGGACGCCCCGGTCGCCGACCTCGTCGCCATGGCCGAGCGCGCCCGGGAGGCGGCGTCGGAGTACGCCGTCCCCCTCCTCTCCGAGGGGCGCGGGCTCACCACCTTCGAGAGCGGCACCGAGATCGAACAGAAGATCACGCTCGGGCCCGGAGCGTCCTCGTGGCGGCTCACGAAAGAACTGTGGGCGCGGGCCGACCGCGGCCTCCTCGGCGACTTCATTCCGGAGCCCGGCTACGAACTCACCCGCTGGCATTTCGAGCAGCACACCTACGAGGTCCTGGAGCCCGCCGGGGAACGCGGCTATCTCGCCTTTCTCCGGGGCCGGGACGGACGGTGGAACCTGAAGCGCAAACGCTTCGAGCGGGAAGCGCTCCGGCGCGAGGAGACATTCCAGCGGGGTGTGGCGGTGACGGAATCCACCTTCGAGGAATTCCTCTCCCGGGAATACCCGGAACTCGTCGTACGGCGGCTCCCCGATTTCCGGAGGACCCGGTTCGACGTCAATGTGGAGTCCACCCGCACCGGCCACGCGTACGGGGTGGAGATCGACGAGGTGACGGTGGAGGGCGAGAGCGGGGGCGACGGCCCCCGGGTGCTCCGGCAGCTCGAGATCGAGTACCTGCACTCCCGGCTGCACGAGGGCCTCGACCCCGCTTCCATCGACGCCGACATCGCCGACCTCACCGGCCGGGTCGAGGACCACCTGAAGGCGAACGGCACCCCGGGGGAGCGGACCTTCTACTCCAAGCTCGCGTTCCTGCGGGAGTGCGCAGGCGAAGCGGCGGGGCCGCAGTGAGCGGGCGGCTGGTCGTCATCGGGGCGAGCCCGTCCATCGCCGCCGTCGCACGCGAGGTCGACCCGGCAGCCGTGTTCCTCCAGCAGCCGGGCTCCCCGGTCGACGAGATCGTGCGGATCGGCTGCAACCTCTACACCACGGACTTCTCCCGCGACGAGGAACTGCGGGTGCTGCTGCGGGAGGTGGTCGCACCCCTCGGCGTGTCCGCCGTGGTCTCCGTGACCGAGACCGGGCAGCTGCCCGCGGCCGTCGCGAACGAGACGCTGGGCACCCCCGGGCTGCGCCCCGAGGTGGTGCGCCGCTTCCAGGACAAGGCCGTGATGCGGCAGCGGATGGCGCAGACCGTCCCCGACCTGTCGGTGCGGTACGCCGTCCCGGCCGACGGCGCGGAGGCCGCACGCCGCGTGCGCGCGTGGGGCGCGGCGCGCGCGGTGCTCAAGCCGCTCGAAGGAACGGCGAGCCGGGACGTGCGGATCGTCGCGGACCCGGCCGAGCTCGAACGGCTCGACCTCGACGCGCCCGCCCTGCTGGAGGAGTTCGCCGAGGGCGACGAGTACAGCGCCGAGACGTTCAGCACCGGCGGAACCCACCGGCTGGTGGCCGTCACCCGCAAGCACCTCTTCGACGCCACGGTCGTCGAGGCGGCACACGTCGTCCCCGCCCCCGGCCTGGACGACGGCGAGCAGGCACTGGTGGAGAAGTGCGTGGCCCGCTTCCTGGACGCCATGGAGCTGACGGACGGCCCCGCGCACACCGAGTTCAGGCTGCGGGACGGCGAGTTCAGGATCATCGAGTCGCACACCCGGATCGGCGGCGACGGCATCACGCGTCTGGTGCAGCGGGTGACGGGCGTGGACCTCAAGCGCTGGAGCCTCGGCTGGTCCACCGGGCTGACCGGCGCGGACGTCACCACCGCACCGGAGTCGGGCGCCGCGGCCATCGCCTTCGTCACCGCCCCGCCCGGGAGGGTGACCGCGGTGCGGGTCCCGGACTTCGCCCCGCAGGGAGCGGACGTGCGGGATGTCGACCTCTACGTCGGCCCCGGCGACGAGATCGGCGAGCTGACCGACTCCCGGCAGCGCGCCGGCCACGTGCTGGCGACGGGGGACGACCCGGCGACCGTGCTCGCCGCCGTCCGGGACATGGCCGCCCGCGTCGTCGTGGAGACCGCACGGTGACCGCCGCCCCGCCCGTGGTGCTGCTCAGCCGCAACGTGTACGCGAGCCTCCACCACGGCACCCGGTGCCTGGTCCCCACCGACGAGGTGGACGTCCGCCTCGTCACCCACCCGTACGGCGGGACGACGGGCCTCGACCCGGTCCGCTTCCCCCACGTCTCGGTCTGCGACACCAACGACGAGGAGCAGGTCCTCGCCGTTCTCCACTGGCTGGTGCGCCGGCACGGCGCACGCCGGATCGTCGCCGTGCACGAACGGATGGTGCTGCCCGCCGCCCGGGTGCGCGACGCCCACGCGCTGCCGGGCATGGACCTGCCCACCACGCTGCTCTTCCGCGACAAGGTCGCCATGAAGCGGGCGGTCGCCGCGGCGGACGCCGCCGCCGTGCCGCGGTTCGCCGAACTCCGGGGCCCCGCGGACCTGGACGCGTTCGACTGGTCGGCGGGCCGCAAGGTCGTCAAGAGCCGGTGGGGCGTGGGAGCGGAGGACGTGCACGTCGTCGCCTCGCGGGCGGAGGCCGACGCCGTGCTGGCCTCGCTCGGCACCTGCGGCGACGACTGGGAGATCGAGGAGTACGTCGAGGGGCCCATGTACCACTGCGACGCGGTGGTGCAGGACGGCGCGGTGCGCTTCGCGGCGGTGTCCGAGTACCTCGCCAAACCCGGCGACTTCGCCCCGGGTTCAGCGGCCGGCAGCATGCTGGTCGACCACGCGGACCCGGTGTGGGGCCGGATACGGGAGACCAACGCCCGGGTGCTGCGGGCCCTCGGCCTCCGCGACGGCGTCACCCACCTGGAGGTCTTCCGGACGCCGGACGACGCGCTGGTCTTCTGCGAGGTCGCCGCCCGCCCCGGAGGCGGCGGCATCGACCGCATCGTGGAACGGGCGTACGGCTGCAACCTCAACGAGGTGGCGTACCGGCTCCAGTCCGGGGTGGACCCGCGCCTCGGCGACGACGCCGCGACCCGCCCGGCGCGCGGGGCGTGGGCCGTACTGGGCTTCTACCCGGACGAGTCCGGCGCGTCGCCGGCGCCCGGCATCCCGGAGCACCGCCACGCCGCGCTCGGCATCGCCGAGCACACCCGTTCCGACACCGCGGGCAGCGGCCCGCAGGGCGTCCGCCACTGCGTGGACTACCGGGACCGCTACGTCGTCGGCGCCGCCGACCGCCAAGCCCTGGAAGCACGTCTGGCGGCGGTCCGCAGCGCCTACCGCTCCGCCTCCGGCGGCTCCTGACAGCCGCCTTCGTCCACGGAAGAACGAGGTGCCATGGGTTTCCTGCCCCGGCCGAAGCGTGTCATCACCGAACCGCCGCAGGGCCGCCGCGACTTCTGGGTGTTCGTCTCCTCCGGGCTCTTCGCCCGCGGCGGCGACCAGCTCTTCACCATCGCCGTCCCGCTGAGCGTGCTCGCGGCGACGGAGTCGGTCGCCGGCACGGTGCTGGCCTTCTCCGCCCGGGTCGCGGCCTACCTGCTCTCTCCGTTCATCGGCATGCTGATCGACTCCTTCGACCGGCGTGACGTCTACATCCTGGCCCAGCTCTACCAGGCGCTGTGCCTGGGCCTCATCGCCCTCTTCCTGGACGACGTCCTCGTCCTGGCGGTGCTGGTGCTGCTCTCCGGACTCGGCGCCGTGGTGGCGAACATCTCCAGCTACTTCGTGCTGGTGCCCAGACTCGTCACCCCGGAACGACGGTCCAAGGCGCTCAGCGACTACAGCGCCCTGCGCGAGGTCGTGAAGATCGTCGGACCGCTGTCCGCGGGGGGCATCGTGGTGCTCGCAGGCGGCGCCACGGCCCTGGTCCTCACCTGCACGCTGTTCGCACTGTCCGCCCTGGTGGCGCTGTTCGTGCCCCGGGTGGTCATCGAGGAGGAGGAGCCCGCCGAGCCGGGGGAGAAGCCCCGGCGCGCGCTGAGCGTGGGCTTCTCCTGGCTGTGGCGCAACGGCTCCGCCATCGCGCTGGTCGCCACCATGACGCTGGCGAACATCGGGGTCGGCACCCTCGACGTCATCTTCATCACGCTGCTCGGCGACTCCGGCATGGCCGCGACCGGGATCGGACTGGTGGTCTCCATCGGTGCGGTCGGCGCCGCCGCCGGCACCTGGGCCGCGGGCAGGCTCTTCCCCCGGTCGTCCTTCCAGCGCCGCATCCTCTACTGGCAGCTGGCCGCGCTGGCCGGTGTCACGGTGATGGCCGTACCGGTGCTCCAGGTCCGGGTCGTCGGCTACGTGATCACGACGTTCGCGCTCGGCGCCAGCAACATCAACTCCATCCGGTACCGCCAGGAGTCGATACCGATGGCCATCTCCGGCCGGGTCAACTCCGTGATGCGCATGTTCATCACCGGTGCGATCCCGCTGTCCGCGGTCGTGTTCGCCTTCTTCCACAAGTGGGCGCCGTCCGAACTGCACTGGACGCCGGTCGTCCTGTTCAGCGCGCTGGGCGTGGCCGTGTGGGCGTGGTACCTCGCGCGGGCGGGCCGCCGCTCGCCGCAGCAGCCGGACGGTCCCGGGGGCGAGGCCGTCGCCGCCGCGGACCGCGGCGCGGCGTCACGCGGATGACCACGCCGTCGCGGTCGACGCCCCGTCCGTGCGGTACACCTCCCGGCCCACGGCCGCGTTGACGATCCGTGCGCTGCGCCAGGCGGACAGACTCAGGTTCGGGTCGGCGATGCCGTGGCTGTCCTCGGCGAAGTTCTGCACGAAGACGCGGAGACCGGGCGGCCCGTCCCAGTCCAGCGAGTAGTCGCGGCGCACCCGGAAAGCGCCGTCGTCCCCCGTCAGCGCCTCCCGCAGCGGTTCCAGGTAGTCCGGGAACCGGCTGCGGTAACCGGTGCAGAAGACGACCACGTCGGCGGGCACGGTCTCCCGCACGTCGCGGTCCGTGTCCAGCACCGAGACCTCGAGCCCGTCCGCGTGCCCGCGCAGATCGGTGACGCGGCGGCAGGGCAGCAGCCGGTGGGACAGCGTGCCGCCCTCCAGGTGGTCGAGGCGGTAGAGGCGCTGGTAGATCTTGCGCAGCAGCGACTCGGACACGCCGTCGCTGGCCAGCCGCTGACGCCCCAGCAGGTCCGCACGCCGGCCGGCGGGCAGCGAGTGGAAGTAGTCCACGTAGGACGGCGCGAACCACTCGTTGCTGAACGGCGAGTCGTCGATGGGGAGGAAGCCCACCCGGCTGGACACCCAGGTGAGTTCGGCCGGTGTCGCCGCGTCCTCGGAGAGCAGGTAGTTCACCACCTCGGCGCCGCTCTGCCCGGCCCCGACCACCATGACCCGCCGTCCGGCCAGGTCGGGGCGGACGGACAGCAGCTCGCTGCCGTGCAGCACGCGCGGACCGTGGAACGCGGCGGCGAAGGGCGGCAGGTACGGCTCCCGCCCGGAGCCCAGCACCAGGCTGCGGGCCGTGGCCGTCAGACCCGTGTCGCAGACCACCTCGAAGCGGTCGCCCACCACGGAGACGGACTTGACGCGGGACTGCCAGTGGATGTCCGGGAGGCGACCGGCGGCCCACTGGTAGTACTGCTCGAACTCCTGCCGCGAGCAGCTCATCCCGTTGGCCACCAGGGCGCGGAAGATGCGGCCCTCCTCGGAGAGGAAGTTGAGGAAGGAGAAGCGGCTGGTGGGGTCGACGAGCGTGACCAGGTCCTTGAGGTAGGAGACCTGGAGCCAGGCGTCCGGAAGCATCAGACCCGGGTGCCACCGGAAGCGCGGTTTCGACTCGAGAAAACCGGCCCGCAGCCCCTCGACCGGTTCGGCGAGTGCCGCGAGGCTCAGGTTCGACGGTCCTACCCCGATTCCGACAAGGTCGAACGATTCCATGGGCACCCTTCTCGCGCGTGTTTCGCCCCGGGACCGCTTCCGGCCGCCGTCCTTAATTCTCCCGCGCTGCGCGCAAGGTCGCGTCCGCGGCAGAAGTGTGGAGGACGCCCGAGGCGCTTGGCAAGATATCCGGAGGAAATCCCGCGTCCCTCTGCTCTTTTTCCTCGCGTCACCCTGGCAGCGCCCTCCCGCGGGTCCCGGTGATAACGGGCATAAGCGGGCAAGGTGTGGAGGTGTGAAGGGATCCCGCAGTTCTCGTGAGTCCCCTGACATGCCGTGTCCCCGGAGAGCGGTCGGGCTGCAACTGCAGGGGAAGCATGCCTTGTTCGCCGGTGAACGCTGAGGTACGTTTCCTGGCGCACGAGCGGGCAGCCCCGTCGGGAGGCCCGCGACGGGCATTCTTCTTGTCTGGTGCTTTTCCTAGTTTCTTCGTGTGTGCGGCCCTGGACAACCGCAATGGGTATCGGTTTCTCACTAGTGAGGGTGCAATGAGTCAGGACACTGCGGGCGTAGCGTCGGTGAAGCCGTTCGACTTCGGTCTCGAATACATTCGCGAGCACTTCGGAAGCAACACGGCGCTCTTCACGCAGCAGATGACGCACAACGTGTACCGCGAGAATCCCGAGCCGCTCATCGACCACCTGCTGCGGTGCCTCGACCTGAACGGAACCGAATCGGTCCTGGACCTCGGCTGCGGAAACGGATTCATTCTCCGGGACGTGGTCAGCCGGCTCCGGCACGGCGGCCGCGCGGTGGCCATGGACATCTCCCCGGCCATGCTGGAACTCGCCCAGCGCAACGCCACCATCGCCTGGGCGCCGCTGGAGTTCACCGAGGGCCGGGCCGAGGACCTCTCGCGTTTCGCGGACGGCAGCTTCACCCGCGTCATGGCCAACTACATCTTCCACTACATCGAGGACCCCGACCTGGTCTGCTCGGAGATCGCCCGCGTCCGCGACCCGAAGGGCCTCGCGATCGTCACCATCGAGGCGCGCCGCTCCATGCCGGAGATGTACGACCTGCACTTCGAGACCATGGAGAAGCTCGGCTTCCCCGCGGACTTCATCGCCCGGCTGCCGCGCGGGCGCCGCGGCAAGATGACGCTCGACAACACCGAGGAGACGCTCGTCCGGCACTTCGACAGCGTCGAGGAGCGGCCGTACGTGGACGCCCTGCGCTTCGAGACGCCGCAGCCGTTCATGGACTTCTACTCGGCGGGCCACCGGCTGCTCGGCGTCCAGGCCATGGGCGGCGACGACATCACACAGGAGATGAAGGACGAGCTGTACCGGGGCGTCGAGAAGGCCGTCAGCGACCGCATCGCGGAGGTCGGCCACTTCGAGGTCAGCAAGCGCAACTCGGTCTTCGTCTGCGCCTGACCCCGCGCCCGAGCCGGAAGGACACCAGATGACAGGCGCATCCCGCTCCGTGCAGCGCGTCGCCCTCTTCGGGCTGCCCGGAGCCGGCAAGTCGACGGCCGCCGGCCTGCTGCGGCGGACACTGGCCGGCATGGACCGGCACGTCGAGGTGATCAAGCTCGCCGCCCCGCTGTACGACGTGCAGGCCGCCTTCTACGCCCGGGCACGCACCCGGCTCGCCGAAGGGCAGCAGGACGGCGAGCTGCTCAACTTCCTGGGCTCCCACTTCCGGACGGCGGCCCCGGGCCTCCTGCTGGAGGACTTCGCCCAGCGCGCGGCCGCCGCCGAACTCGCGGGCGCCGACGTGCTGCTGTGCGACGACGCCCGCCCCGCCGACCTCGACGGTCTCCGCGACCAGGGGTTCACGCTGGTGCGGGTGACGGCGCCGGACGCGTTGCGGCGGGAACGCAAGGCCGGCCGCGGCGACCGGCGGGCCGGCCGGGACGACCACCCCACGGAGCTCGGCGGCGACGGCGTCGAGGCCGACCTGGTCCTCGACAACGCGGGCGACCTCCCGGCGCTGGAGGAGCAGGTCGTCGAACTCGCCAAGCGGCTGCCCGCCGCCCCGGCGGAGCAGGAGGCCGCCGAGCAGGTCGTCGCCTCCCTCGTCGGGCTGGCCCGGGAGGTCATCACCGAGCGCTATGCCGAGAACCGGCACCAGATCGGGGCGGTGGTCGTCACCGGCGACGGGCGGGTGTTCACCGGCATCCACCTCGAGGCGATGGTCGGCCGCGCCTCGGTCTGCGCCGAGGCCGTCGCACTCGGCCAGGCGCGCGCGGCGGGCGCCGGCGACCTGATGCTGGCGCTGGCGGTACGTCACCCCAAGCCCTCCGAGGAGCGACGGGACATCAAGCTCGTACCCCCCTGCGGCCTGTGCCGGGAGCTGCTGCTCGACTACGGTCCCCGCGTCAGCACGGTCGTCCAGGACGGCGACGAGATGCGCGTCGTCCCCCTCGCCTCCCTCCTGCCGCACAAGTACGTGGGGACCAAGTGGCCCACCCGCTGACCCGGCCCACCGCCTCCCCTCCGAACCGCCCCTTCTCAGACTGGTGATCACGTGACCACGTTCCGGGACTTCCTCGTCGACGAGTTCCCCGACGCCCCCGTCAGCGAGCTGAGCGGCTCGAACAACCTCGTGTACCTCGTGCGGACGGACCAGGGCCCGGTCGTCGCGAAGCACGTCGTCGACGGCGACATCCCGCTCGGCTACCTCGCCGAGGCGACCGCCGCGCTCGGCGCGCACCTGCCCGTCCAGCGCATCCACCGCGTCTGCCGCACGGAGGACGGGGACCCGTTCGACGCCGTCTTCGCGGAGTACGTGGAGGGGGAGAACCTGGCGGCGGCCATGGAACGCGAGGACGACGGGCCGTCCACCGACGCGCTGGTGGACCACCTGTGCCGGTTCGTCCTGGCCTGCCGCCATCTCCCGCCGATGCGGGACGGCTACGGCCTGTACAAGCGAGAGGCGCCCGCCCTCGCCACCTGGCCCGAGTTCGTCGTCCACTACGGCCGCCGGTACTGGAACCGCGTCCGGCCGTTCTACGAGGGCACGGAGACCGCCGCGGCGGTGGACGCGTGGCTCGACGGAGGGTTCGCCGAGGCGGCCAAGGCCCACACGGCGCCGCACACGGTGGTCTCCATCGACGCGAACCTGAAGAACACCGTCGTCGCGCCGGACGGCCGGATGGTCGTGCTCAACGTGCCGATCGCCGCACTGTCCGCGCCGGCCCACGCCGTCGGAGCGATCAGCCTCCACCTGCGGCACCGGCCCCCGTACAAGCCCTTCCTGGACGCCGCCGCCGAGCGGCTGTGCCCGGACGACGCGCCGCTCGTCCCGCACTTCGAACTCTGGGGCATGCTCGGCATCCTGTCCTTCTACGCCGTCCGGCAACCCGACCGGCAGCACGAGTGGCGCAACTGGGGTTCGCCGGTCCTCCTGGACGACGACTTCCGCGACCTGGTCCGCACCCACCTGCCCGCCCCGGAACGACCATGATCCTCACCGGCCAGGCCATCACCGAGGCCGTACGGGACGGAGACATCGTCATCGACCCGTTCGACGACGACCGGGTCAACCCCAACAGCTACAACTACCGCCTCGGCCCGGAGATCTACCGGGTCGAGTCGGGCCCCGACCCGCGCCGCGACGCGGTGCAGGAACCGGTGGAGACCGTCGACGGGCGCTGCCTGCTCCGCAAGGGCCAGCTCTACCTAGGCCACACCCTGGAGCGCATCGGCTCCACCCGGTACGTCACCTCGCTCATCGGTCGCAGCTCCATCGGCCGGCTCGGCCTGTTCGTCCAGCTGTCCGCCGACCTCGGACACTGCGGAGCGGTCCACCGGTGGACGCTGGAACTCCTGCCCGCCCTCGACATCTACGTCTACCCGGGCCAGATCATCGGCCAGGTCTCGTTCTGGACCGCCACCGGCGACGTCCTGGCATACCGGGGCTGGTACGGGCGGCACGACCGGCCGATGCCCTCCAAGCTGCACAGGAACGACGTGCGACAGCCACAGATTCGAGAGTTGCAGT
Source organism: Streptomyces hazeniae (assembly GCF_031845485.1). Taxonomy (NCBI): domain Bacteria; kingdom Bacillati; phylum Actinomycetota; class Actinomycetes; order Kitasatosporales; family Streptomycetaceae; genus Streptomyces; species Streptomyces hazeniae. The sequence continues at coordinate 63,168 of NZ_JAVREQ010000021.1, read as the reverse complement.
GATTCTCAGCGGTCATGAAATCCAGCGGCAGGTCGAGTCCGCGGCGATCACGGTGACGCCGTTCGACTCCGCGCTCATCAACCCCAACAGCATCGACCTCACGCTCGACGACACCCTGCTGCGCTACCGCGACCCGGTCATCGACCCGCGCGTCGAGCCGGAGGTCGTGGAGGAGCGCATCCCGGCGGACGGCCTGGTGCTGGAGCCCATGAGCTTCTGCCTCGGTTCCTCCCGCGAGATCGTGGGGAGCACCGAGTACGTGCCGATGGTGCACGCCAAGTCCAGCACCGCCCGCGCCGGGCTGTTCGTGCACGTCACGGCCGACCTGATCGACATCGGCTCCATCGGCACCATCACCTTCCAGCTCTTCTCCACCCTCGCCCTGCGCGTGTACCCGGGGATGCGCATCGGACAGATGACGTTCTGGAAGCCCCAGGGCGAGATCACCCTGTACTCCGGCAAGTACCAGGGCTCCAAGGGCCCCCGGAAGTCGGAGATCTTCCGCGACCCGTACTGGGAGACGCTGGCACGATGACGACCGACCCGCAGCGTATGCACGCGTCGTGCGGCACGGCCCGGGTGGAACTCGTCGCCCCCGCCGAGGCCGTCGCCGAGTTCGGGCGGATGGCGGGCGACTTCGTGCGCCTGACCCCCGCCGACGACCGGCCCCCGCCCGCCGTCGTCCAGGTCGCCACCCGGGCTCCCCGGGGCGACGGCTGGCGCCGCCTCGCCTATTCCTCGGACTACGAACCCGACCGCGTGGTGTGGGTGGACGACGCCCGCCGGCGCATCGCCGTCGTCGGCGAGCCGTCCGAATGGCGGGCGCAGCAGACCCTGCGCTCCGTCCGCCACCTGCTGCGCTGGCAGGTCTACGCGGCGGGCGACCTGCTGCTGCACGGCGGGCTGGTGCGCATGGACGGCCGCGGCGTCGCCTTCGCCGGGGCGAAACGCTCCGGGAAGACCTCCAGCATCCTCAGCGCCCTCGTCCACGGCGGTGCCGACTTCGTGTCCAACGACGACCTGACAGTGGGAGAGACCCCCGACGGGGCGCTGCGCGGCTACGGATCACCCCGCACCGTGAACGTGCGCACCGACGCGCTGCTCGCCCTCGCCGAGTCGGCCCCGGTCGTCTCCCGCCTCCTCACCGACTCCACGCACCCCACCAACTCCTTCGAGGGACGGCACCGCACCGCCGAGGCGCTGCACACCGCCTCCGGCGCCGCCCTGCCCGGGTCGTTGTGGGTCCGCGCCGGAGAACTGTGCGCGACCGTCGGCTGCGACGCGGTCCCGGAGAGCCGGGTCGACGCGCTGGTCTTCCCCCGGTTCGAGGACTGCCCCGACGGGCCCGCCCTCGTACGGCTGGACCGTGAACAGGCCGCGGCGGAGCTGCGGCACCACATGGAGGACCGGGGCACCAAGTACGACCCGTTCCTCGCCGACTGGTACCCGCACACCGACGCCGCGCGCCGAGCCCGGCTGTCCGAACGGCTGCTGGACGAGGCCGTGTTCTTCCGGATGTCCCAGCACATGCACGGCCTGCGCGAAGCGACGGCGGCGCTGCGCGACGCGCTCCGCGCGGTGCCCGCGTGACCCTGCCGCCCCGCGGCGCCCCGGAACGTGAGGCCGCCGCCCTGCTCGTCACCGACGATGCGGGGCACGTCCTGCTGGTGCGGGGGCCGGGCCGCCGCGCCTCCTGGGCCCTCCCCGGCGGCACGGTGGCGGATGCGGGAACGCCCTGGGACACCGCCGTGCACGAGACCGCACGGTCCGTCGGCCTCACCCCGCGCCCGGGCGGGCTGCTGGCCGTCGACTGGCCCCGCACGCCGCGCCCGCCCGCGGCGCCCTGCTGGTGTTCGACGGCGGCGGCATCAGCCGCTCGGCGCGGCACCGCGTCACCTCCGCCCGGCCCGGAAGCGACGAGGTGGCGTTCGTCCCCGTCGAGCAGCTGGACGGACGGGTCGGCGGCCCCGTCCGGCGCGTCGTCGAAGCCGCCCTCCGGGCACGGCGGGACGGCTGCCCCCGCTACCTGGAGGACGGGTGGGAACCGGCCGTCCTGAACACGATGCGCCGTCACGGCATCGCGCCGTGGGTGCACAGCGGCTCCGCGTGGCGCTGGTACGACGCGCCGGTGCCCGACGAACTGCCCATCCGCCAGTCGTGGGTGTGGGTCTTCGCACCCGACGGCCGCGTGGTGATGTACGTGGACGACACCGGGCAGGCCGGCCTCCCCGGCGGAACGCTGGAGCCGTTCGAGCAGCGGGACGCCGCCGCGGCCTCCCGGCGCGAGGTGCGGGAGGAGACGCAGATCGAACTCCGCGGACTGCGCTACCTCGGATACCTCCGCGACGCCCCGCCGGACGGCCCGGCGTGCGCCCGCGTCCGGATGGCCGCCGCCATCGCACGCGTCGGCCGCGCCGCGACGGACCCCGCCACCGGCACCGTCCACCGCAGGTTGCTGGTCCCGCCCCGCCTGGCCGCGGAACTGTGCGGCTGGGGACCCTCCGCGACGGGCCAGGTCGACGCCGCACTCCACGCCGCCCGCAGCCTCGGCGTCGCGGAGTGCGCCCCCGGCGCCCCGGTGGAGGAGATCCCCGTGGACGGCGACGCGGCCCCCGGAAGGCGGCCCGGGCGATAGGTTGACGGCATGCCACCGTCCGGAGAGCCCTCGCCGCGCACGCTCACCGCCGACACGACGCTCCCGGGCCCGCGCCGCCGCTCCGCGCCGCCCGCGGCCGGCACGCAGCGGGCGCAGCGCACGCAGCGCTTCTGGGCGCCGCTCCTCGCCGTCCTGACCCTCCTCGCCGCACTGACCCGCCTCCCCTCCTTCACCACCGCCCTCTGGAACCCCGACGAAGGCTTCCTCGCCACACAGGCCCGCCAGCTCGCCGCGGGCGGCGCACTGTACGAGACCGTCGTCGACCGCAAACCACCGCTGCTGCCCTGGCTGTACCAGGCGGCGTTCGCCGTCTTCGGCGACGCGTCGCTGTGGCCGCTGAAGGCCCTTGCCGTGGTCGCCACCGTCGCCACGGCCGCCCTGCTCGCCTCGACCGCGCGCAGGCGCTGGGGCGACCGCGCGGGCTGGACGGCCGGCGTCGTCTCCGTGCTGCTCTCCGTCGGCCTGAACCCGGAGGACACGCAGGCGGCGACCTTCGAGGTGTTCATGCTGCCGTGGACGGCGGCCGCCGTCATGTACGCCGACCGGCGCCTCTGGGGCCGTGCGGGCCTCGCCGTCGCGGCGGCGCTCCTCACCAAGCAGACCGGTGGCGTCGTCCTGCTGCCCGTGCTCTTCCTGCTGCTCCGCGACGCCGACCGGTCACGTGCGGGCGCGTGGCTGCGGCTGCTCGCCGCGACCGCGCTCCCGGTCGGCGCGGCGGCGGTGCACTTCGGACCCGGACGCTTCGCCTACTGGACGTTCGCCGGCTCGGGGGAGTACGCCTCGGCGGAGGGAGCCGAACTCCTCGCCGCCGGCCGCGCCGCCGGCGGCACCGCGCTGCTCCTGCTGGCCGCCGCGCCGCTGGTCGCCGCGCTCACCCACGCCGCGTACCGCCGTGGCCTCGCCGGCACCGCCGACCTGTGGGTGTGGCTGGGTGCCTCCGCCGTCGCCGTCACCGTCGGGTTCCAGTTCTTCGGCCACTACTTCCTGCAACTGCTGCCCCCGCTCACGCTGCTGGCCACCGCCGCGCTGCGGACGGCGGCCCCACGCCGTGCGGCCGTCGCCGTCGCTCTGACCGGCGTCCTGACCGCCGGGTTCGTCGCCTGGGGGTTCACCGCCGAACGGGCCGAGCTGGAGCACGCGCGCCGGGTCGCGGCCGAACTCCGGCAGCGCACCGCCCCCGACGAGCCGGTCCTGGTGTGGGGCATGCATCCCGAGGACTACTGGCTCGCCGACCGCCGGCCCGCGACGCGCTACCTCACCGCCGGATTCCTCACCAACTTCAGCGGCGGCCGGGGCGGCGTCCGCACCGGCGAGCAGTACGCCATGCCCGGCTCGTGGCCGCGCTTCCTGCGCGACCTGCGGGAGCACCCGCCCGCCGTCGTCGTGGACGATTCGCGCGGCGCCCCCTACCGCCCCGCCCGCATCCCCCGCCTCGACGCCTACCTCACCGCCCACTACCGCCCGGTCGCCACGGTCGACGGTGCGGTGTTCCACGTCCGCCGCGACGGGCGGTGACCCACGGGCGGTGACTCACGGCCGGGGGCGGACGGTGCGCGGGCCGGCGACCTCGGCGCCCAGCGACCGGACGCGCTCGCGGAGGGCGCGGTCGGCGGTGACGACCAGGCAGGTGCGGTCGCGGCCCTCCTCGGCGACGAGTTCGACGATGCGGTCGTCTCCGGAGCCCTCCGCGGCGACCGTACGGACGCCGGGCACGGACGCCACCGAGCGTGCGGCGCCCTCGACGACGAGGACGACCTCCAGGGGCCCCGGATGCCCCGGCACCCCCGAGTCCGCGTAGGGCACGAGGCGGTCCCGGAGCCGTTCGGCGGCGCCGCGGCGGTCGCGCCACCACCCGTCGGGCACGGAGCCGACGACGTTCGCCGCGTCCACGACGAGGAGGGTCTTCATGCCGCAAGCCTCCCACGACGCCGTACGTACGGGAGCCCGGCCGGGAACGCGCGGAAGGGGTGCGCCGCGTGTGCGGCACACCCCTTCGCGAGCCGTCAGCCGTCAGCCGTCAGCCGTCAGGCCGGGACGGACGCGACCCCCGGCTCCAGGAAGCGCTTGCCGGTGGCCCGCTCGCTGACGCCCTCGCGGTCCAGGTACGGCGTGATGCCGCCCAGGTGGAAGGGCCAGCCGGCGCCGGTGATCAGGCACAGGTCGACGTCCTGCGCCTCGGCGACCACGCCCTCGTCGAGCATCAGGCGGATCTCCTGCGCGATGGCGTCCAGCGCGCGGTCGCGGACCTGCTCCTCCGTCAGCACGGTGTCACCGGTCTCGAAGAGCTCGGCGACCTCCGGGTCCAGCTCCGGCGTGCCGGAGTCGTAGACGTACAGGTTCCGCTTGCCCGCCGCGACGATGCGGCCCAGGTTCTCCGAGATGCCGAAGCGGTCCGGGTAGGCCCCGTTCAGCGTGCCGGCCACGTGGTGCGCGACGGCCGGGCCGACGAGTTCGAGCAGCACGATCGGCGACATCGGCAGGCCCAGCGGGGCGAGCGCGCGGTCGGCGACGTCGACGGGCGTGCCCTCGTCGATGGAGCGCAGCACCTCGCCGAGGAAGCGGGTCAGCACGCGGTTGACCACGAACGCCGGGGCGTCCTTGACCAGCACCGCGGTCTTCTTCAGCTTCTTCGCCACGCCGAAGGCGGTGGCCAGCGACGCGTCGTCGGTCTGCTCGCCGCGCACGATCTCCAGCAGCGGCAGCACGGCCACCGGGTTGAAGAAGTGGAAGCCGACGACCCGCTCCGGGTGCCGCAGCTGCGAGGCCATCTCGGTGACGGACAGCGAGGAGGTGTTGGTGGCGAGGATGGCGTGCTCCGGCACGACCGCCTCGACCTCGGCGAACACCTTCTGCTTGACGCCCATCTCCTCGAACACGGCCTCGATGACGAAGTCCGCGTCGCCGAACGAGGCGGCCTTGTCCAGCGAGCCGGTGACCAGCGCCTTGAGGCGGTTGGCCTTGTCCTGGTTGACCCGGCCCTTGAGGAGCAGCTTGTCGATCTCCTCGTGGACGTAGCCGACGCCCTTGTCCACCCGCTCCTGGTCGATGTCGGTCAGCACGACCGGCACTTCCAGACGGCGCGCGAACAGCAGCGCGAGCTGGCTCGCCATCAGGCCGGCGCCCACGACGCCGACCTTTGTCACCGGCCGGGCCAGGGACTTGTCCGGGGCGCCCGCGGGTCGCTTGGCCCGCTTCTGCACCAGGTTGAACGCGTAGATGCCGCTGCGCAGTTCGCCGCCCATGATGAGGTCGGCGAGCGCCTCGTCCTCGGCGGCGAAGCCGGCTCCGAGGTCGCCGTCCTTGGCGGCGGCGATGATGTCCAGCGCCCGGTAGGCGGCCGGCGCGGCGCCGTGCACCTTCGCGTCGGCGCTCTCGCGGCCGCGCCGCACCGCTTCGTCCCACGCCGCGCCGCGGTCCGGTTCGGGCCGCTGCACCTGGAGTTCGCCGCGCAGCACGGCGGAGGTCCAGTGCAGGGACTGCTCCAGGAAGTCGGCGCCCTCGAACAGCGCGTCGGCGATGCCCAGCTCGTGCACCTGGGGGCCCTTGAGCTGCTTGTTCTGGTTCAGGGAGTTCTCGATGACGACGCTGATCGCCCGCTCGGGGCCGATCAGGTTCGGCAGCAGCACGCAGCCGCCCCAGCCGGGGACCAGGCCGAGGAACACCTCGGGCAGCGAGAACGCGGGCGTCGCCCGGGAGACGGTGCGGTAGGTGCAGTGCAGGCCGACCTCGACGCCGCCGCCCATGGCCGCGCCGTTGTAGTAGGCGAAGCTGGGCACGCCCAGGTCGCCCAGCCGGCGGAACACCGCGTGCCCGGCCTGGCCGATGGCGAGGGCGTCCGCACGGTCCTTCAGCACCTCGACGCCCTTGAGGTCGGCGCCGACGGCGAAGATGAACGGCTTGCCGGTGAGGCCGACCGCGACGATCTCGCCGGCCTTCGCCTCCGCCTCGACCTGGTCGATCGCGACGTCCAGGTTGGCCAGCGACTGCGGGCCGAAGGTGGTCGGCTTGCTGTGGTCGAAGCCGTTGTCCAGCGTGATGAGCGCGAACCTGCCGCCGTTCGACGGCAGGTCCAGGTGGCGCACGTGCGCCTGGGTGACGACCTCGTCCGGGAAGGACTGGGCCGCGCCCTTCAGCAGCTCGGCGATGTTCGTCACTTGCCCTCCCAGTGCGGGTTCTCCCAGATGACCGTGCCGCCCATGCCGAAGCCCACGCACATGGTCGTGATGCCGTAGCGGACATGGGGCTGTTCCTCGAACTGCCGGGCGAGCTGCGTCATCAGGCGCACGCCGGAGGAGGCGAGGGGGTGGCCGAACGCGATCGCGCCGCCGTACTGGTTGACGCGCGGGTCGTCGTCGGCGATGCCGTAGTGGTCCAGCAGAGCCAGGACCTGCACGGCGAACGCTTCGTTGATCTCGAACAGGCCGATGTCGTCGATGGACAGGCCGGCCTTCTGCAGCGCCTTCTCGGTCGCCGGGACGGGGCCGACGCCCATCACCTCGGGCTCGACGCCGGCGAAGGCGTAGGCGACCAGGCGCATCCGCACCGGCAGGCCCAGCTCGCGGGCGAAGTCCTCGGCGGCGATGATCGACGCGGTGGCGCCGTCGTTGAGGCCCGCCGCGTTGCCCGGGGTGACGCGGCCGTGCGCGCGGAACGGCGTCTTGAGGCCGGCCAGCATCTCCAGCGTGGTGCCGGGCCGCATCGGCTCGTCCTCGGTGGCCAGGCCCCAGCCGGTCTCCCCGGCCTCCTCGTTGGTGCGCCGGATCGAGATCGGCACCAGGTCCTGCTGGATCTTTCCGTCCGCGTAGGCCTTCGCGGCCTTCTCCTGGCTGCGCACGGCGTACTCGTCGGCGCGCTGCTTGGTCAGGTGCGGGAAGCGGTCGTGCAGGTTCTCCGCCGTCATGCCCATGAACAGCGCGGACTCGTCGACCAGCTTCTCCGACACGAAGCGCGGGTTGGGGTCGACGCCCTCGCCCATCGGGTGCCGCCCCATGTGCTCGACGCCGCCGGCGACGACCGCGTCGTAGGCGCCGAAGGAGAGCGAGCCGGCGGTCGTGGTCACGGCGGTCATCGCGCCGGCGCACATCCGGTCGATGGAGTAGCCCGGCACGGACGAGGGCAGCCCGGCGAGGATGCCTGCCGTACGGCCCAGCGTCAGGCCCTGGTCGCCGATCTGGGTGGTCGCGGCGACCGCGACCTCGTCGATCTGCTCCGGCGGCAGATCGGGGTTGCGGCGCAGCAGCTCGCGGATGCACTTCACGACGAGGTCGTCGGCGCGGGTCTCGTGGTAGATGCCCTTCGGGCCCGCCTTGCCGAACGGGGTCCGGACGCCGTCGACGAAGACGACGTCCCTAGCGGTACGAGGCACGTTGGCTCTCCTCCAGGGGTGCGGTGGTACGCCGTGCGGCGCGCTTCCCACGCCCTATGCTACTTGTCGGTAACCGCCTGGCAAGCAGTCGCCGCACCCCGCGAGGCACACGTCACACTCGGGCCGCACGCGAACGGGCCCGCCCGGCGACGCCGGACGGGCCCGCAACGCGTGCGAGGCGCGGGAACACGCCCGCGCTACATCCCGTACGTCCCCTGGAAGACCAGGAAACCGATGATCATGCCGAGGACCAGACCGGCGGCGGAGACCCCGATCGCGACCTTGGCCAGCCGCTCGCCCTTGGAGTTGGCGATCACGCCGCAGACGATGCCTCCGATGCCGAAGAGCGGCGGGCAGAAGAGGAACGCGACGCAGCCCAGCACGATGCCGATGATGCTCAGCGTGTTGGACGGGGTCTGCTGCTTCGGCTCGTAACCGCCCTGCGGATACGGCTGCCCCGGGTAGGGCTGCCCCTGCGGATACTGCCCCTGCTGGTACGGCTGGCCCTGCTGGTACGGCTGCCCCTGCTGGTAGGGCTGGTCGGACGAGTACGGGTCCTGCGGGTACGACATCTGCTCCCCCATGAGAGTGGTGACGGCTGATCACCCTATGTGCCACGAGGCGCGGGGGGAACTGCGAATTCCGAACAGTGGCCGCATCGCAACCGAGGGCCCTCCCGCACGGGCCGAACCGGCGGCCCGGGGCACCCCCTGCTCCTCCTACTCCTCGGCCGGGGTCGCCGCGAGGGCGACCGTGAGCAGCGGGACCGTCTGCTCGATCTGCCACTCGCGCGCGCCGTGCGCGCGCAGCACCTCGCCGACGGCCGCCTCGGAGGTGTCCGCCGGCGGCTCCCAGCAGACCCGCCGCACCGTGTCGGGCGTGATCAGGTTCTCCTGGGGCAGCGACAGCTCCTCCGCCCGCGCGGTCACCGCCGCGCGGGCCGCCGCGAGGCGGGCGGCGGCCACCGGGTCCCGGTCCGCCCAGGCGCGGGGCGGGGGCGGCCCCGTCACGTGCTGGCCCTGCTGCGGCAGCTCGCGGTCCGGCAGCGCCCGCGCCCGCTCCACGGCCGCGAACCACTGGTCGATGCCGCGCTTGCCCATCCGCTGGGCGAAGCCGGGCAGCGCGGCCATCGCCGGCACGTCCGCCGGCATGGCGAGGGCGGCCTCGACGATCGCGGCGTCCCCGAGGATCTTGCCGGGCGAGAGGTCGCGCCGCTGCGCGATCCGGTCCCGGGTGGTCCACAGCTCGCGGACGACGGCCATCTGCCGACGCCGCCGCACCTTGTGCATGCCGGACGTGCGCCGCCAGGGGTCCTTGCGCGGCGGCGGCGGGGGAGCGGCGGCGATCGCCGCGAATTCCTGGAGCGCCCAGTCCAGCTTGCCCTGCGCGGTCAGCTCCTCCTCCAGCGCGTCGCGCAGGTCGACGAGCAGCTCGACGTCCAGCGCGGCGTACCGCAGCCAGGGCTCGGGCAGCGGGCGGGTGGACCAGTCGACGGCCGAGTGGCCCTTCTCCAGCGCGTAGCCGAGGACGTTCTCCGTCATCGGGCCCAGTCCGACCCGGGCGAAACCGGCGAGCCGCCCGGCCAGCTCGGTGTCGAAGAGCCGCTCGGGGATCATGCCTATCTCGCGCAGGCACGGCAGGTCCTGCGTCGCCGCGTGCAGCACCCACTCGGTGTCGCGCAGCGCGTCGCCGAGCACGGTGAGGTCGGGGCAGGCGACGGGGTCGACGAGGGCGCTGCCCGCCCCGCGTCGGCGCAGCTGGATCAGGTACGCCCGCTGGCCGTACCGGTAGCCGGAGGCCCGCTCGGCGTCGACGGCCACCGGGCCGCTGCCGCCCGCGAACCGCTCGACGACCCGGGCCAGCTCCTGTGCGGTGGCGGTGACGGGCGGGATGCCCTCACGCGGCTCGAGGAGCGGGACCGGCGCCGGACCGGAGTCCTGGGAGGAGGGCTGAACTCTGGCCGTGCGGGTTTCGGTCTCCTGTGCGTCGGTCACCGGTCAAGGGTAGCTGTGTGTCCGCCCGGGGAAACGCCCGCCGACGCCGGAGCGGCGTCGGCGGGCGTTTCCCCGGGGCTCGGGGGCCCGGAATCCGGACCGGGGGACCGTCCGGGTCAGTGGATGATGCCGGTGCGCAGCGCCACCGCGACCATGCCGGCCCGGTCGCCGGTGCCCAGCTTCCGCGCGATCCGTGCCAGGTGGCTCTTCACGGTGAGCGCCGACAGGCCCATGGACACGCCGATCGCCTTGTTCGACTGGCCCTCCGCCACCAGCCGCAGCACCTCCACCTCGCGGCCGGACAGCTCGCGCTGCCCGCCGGGGTGGCCGGGGCCGCCGGGCCCGCCGCCGGGACGGCGGTGCATCCGGGCAGCGGCCGCTCCCATGTGGGCTGCGCCGGGACGGGGATGCATGCCGCCGAGGTTGTTGCGGGTGCCCGTGACGACGTAGCCCTTCACGCCGCCGGCCAGGGCGTTGCGGACCGCGCCGATGTCGTCGGCGGCGGACAGGGCCAGGCCGTTCGGCCAGCCCGCCGCGCGGGTCTCGGAGAGCAGGCTCAGTCCGGAGCCGTCGGGCAGGTGGACGTCGGCGACGCAGATGTCGCGGGGGTTGGCGACTCGGGGACGTGCCTCCGCGATCGACGACGCCTCGATGACGTCCCGCACTCCGAGTGCCCACAGGTGACGCGTCACGGTGGAACGGACTCGGGGGTCGGCGACGACGACCATGGCCGTCGGCTTGTTCGGGCGGTAGGCGACCAGGCTTGTGGGGTGCTCGAGGAGAACAGACACCGGGCCTCCTGGGGGAGTGGCTGGGACGGTGCCGGCTCGGGTGCGGCCCCCGTGGGGAGCGGGGTGCGAGCCGGGGCGTGCCCTGGTGGAAGGGGGTCACCTGATGCTTCGGCAGGTCAGGCGCCCGGCTTTAGGGAATGATCACGAATCAGTGATAACAATTGGTGCAATTCGGACAGTCAATCGACTGGTTGCCGACCTGTTGCGGAACCGGCCGCGCCGGCGGGCTGTTCAGTCCGGCTGTTCAGTCCGGCTGTTCAGAGCGGACGGGGTCCGCGTCGCTGAGGGAGTGTCACCACCGCGCCGCCCTCGCCCTCCCGGGGCGGCAGGCCCGCGCTCTGGCAGAGCAGCTCGCACCACGCCACGAGGTGCGCGCCGACGTCCGGCACCCCTCCACCGCCCGCCGGGGCCACCGGAGTCCAGCTCGCCCGGACCTCCAGCTCCGCGTGCGGCGTACGGTCCTCGAGACCGCCGAAGAAGGAGGAGTCGGAGCGCGTCACCGTCCCGCTCGGCGCGGTGTACGCGACGCCGTGCGCCTCCAGTGCGCCGGTCAGCCAGGTCCACGTCACCTCGGGCAGCAGCGGATCGGCGGCCATCTCGGCGTCCAGCTCGGTACGGCCGAGGGTGACGATCCGGAAGTCGCCCTGCCAGGGCTCCTGTCCCTCCGGGTCGTACAGCAGGACGAAGCGGCCGTCGGCCAGTTCCTCGCCGTCCGCCTCCACCACCGCCTCCATGGCGTGCGCGTGCGGCGCGAGTCGTTTCGGCGCGGGCAGACCGCCGAAGTGCACCTCCGGCCGGTGCGGCGCGACCTCCAGCGCGGTCAGCGCCCTGCGGAACGCCGCCGGAGCCTCACCCCCCGCGCCGCGTGAACCTCCGCCTCCGCCGCGCGTACCACCGCCCGAGGAGCCGCCCGCGCCCGCGCCGCCGTTGCCGGGGCCTCCCGCCTCATGTGTTCGAGCCGCTGCCATGGGGCGAGGGTAGGCGCCCGGCCCGGCGGGCGCCGGTAGGGACACGAGGCGCGGGGGAGCGCGTGGGAGACTTCCTCCTGTGAGTGCCTACGACCGCCCCTCCGGCCCCCCGACCGCCACCCAGGACTCGGCCTTCCTCCGGGCCTGCCGCCGTGAGCCCGTGCCGCACACGCCGGTGTGGTTCATGCGGCAGGCGGGGCGCTCGCTGCCCGAGTACCGCAAGGTGCGCGAGGGCATCTCGATGCTCGACTCCTGCATGCGCCCCGACCTGGTCACCGAGATCACGCTGCAGCCGGTCCGCCGGCACGGGGTGGACGCCGCGATCTATTTCAGCGACATCGTCGTGCCGCTCAAGGCGATCGGCCTCGACCTGGACATCCGCCCGGGCGTCGGCCCCGTCGTCGAGCGCCCGGTGCGCACCCGCGCCGACCTGGAGCGGCTGCGGCCCCTGGAGGCGGGCGACGTCTCCTACGTCACCGAGGCCGTACGCCTGCTGGTCGCCGAACTCGGCGCCACTCCGCTGATCGGCTTCGCCGGTGCGCCGTTCACGCTGGCCAGCTACCTGGTCGAGGGCGGCCCGTCCAAGAACCACGAGCACACCAAGGCGATGATGTACGGCGACCCGCAGCTGTGGGCCGACCTGCTCGACCGCCTGGCCGGCATCACCTCCACGTTCCTGCGGGTGCAGATCGAGGCCGGCGCCTCGGCGGTGCAGCTCTTCGACTCCTGGGCCGGGGCGCTGCGTCCCGAGGACTACCGCCGCTCGGTGCTGCCCGCGTCGAAGAAGGTGTTCGACGCGGTCGAGGGCCTCGGCGTGCCGCGCATCCACTTCGGCGTGGGGACCGGCGAGCTGCTCGGTGCGATGTCCGAGGCGGGCGCCGACGTCGTCGGCGCCGACTGGCGGGTGCGGCTGGACGAGGCGGCCCGGCGCATCGGCCCCGGCAAGGCGGTGCAGGGCAACCTCGACCCGGCGGTGCTGTTCGCCCCCCGGGCGGCCGTCGCGGACCAGGCCGACCAGGTGCTGGAGGCCGCCGCGGACCTGGACGGCCACATCTTCAACCTCGGCCACGGCGTCCTGCCCGCCACCGACCCCGACGCCCTGACCCGGCTCGTCGCGCACGTCCACGAACGGACCGCGAAAAGCTGACCGGCCGTGTCAGGTTTCCGCGGGAGCCTGACGCCATGTCTCACCAGGACCACGACGCCACCGAAGCGCACGCACCGGACGACGGCCGGTGCTCCGGCTACCAGCTCGCCCGCCCGCACCGCCCCGCCCGCATCGTCCCCGCGACGACGGCCGAGCAGGTGCGGCAGGCCGTCGTGGACGCGGCCGCCCGCGGCGTCCCGTACGCGGTGCAGGCGACCGGCCACGGGCGCCGCGCTCCGCTCGACGGCGGCGTGCTGATCTCCACGACGCGGATGAACGGCGTCCGCGTCGACGCCTGCACCCGTACGGCCCGGGTGCAGGCCGGCGCCACCTGGGCGCGGGTGATCGAGGCCGCCGCACCGCACGGGCTCGCGCCGCCGAACGGCTCGGCGCCGGGCGTCGGCGTCACCGGCTACCTGCTGGGCGGCGGGCTGGGCATCCTGGCCCGCGAGCAGGGCTGGGCCGCGGACCACGTGCGGGCGCTGGACGTCGTCACCGGCGACGGCGCGGCCCTGCGGGTGACGGCACACTCGGAGCCCGAACTGTTCTGGGCGCTGCGCGGCGGCGGCAGCGGCCTCGGTGTCGCCGTGACCGGCCTGGAGATCGGGCTGGCGTCCGTCGCGCGGGTGTGGGGCGGGCAGCTGGTCTTCGGCGCCGACCGGCTTCCCGACCTGCTGCGGGCCTACCCGGACTGGGCGCGTTCCGTGCCCGACGCGCTCACCTCGTCGCTGGCGCTGCTGGTCTACCCGGACCTGCCCGTCGTTCCCGCGGCGCTGCGCGGGCGGCACGTCGGCCAGGTCCGCCTCGCCTGGACCGGCGCCCCCGAGGAGGGCGAGCGGCTGGTGGCGCCGCTGCGGGCCGTCGGGCCCCGTCTGGCCGACCGCCTCGCCGGCATGCCGTACGCCGCGTCCCACACCGTCCACAGCGACCCGGACCGGCCGCACGCCTACGACGGCGACAACGTGCTGCTCGACGGCCTGGACGCGGACGCCCTCGCGGCCGTCGCCGAGGAGGCGGGACCGGCCGCACCGATGAGGTGCGTGGTGCAGCTCAATCCCCTGGGCGGCGCGCTGTCCCGGCCCCCGCGGGTACCGAACGCCGTCGGGTTCCGTGGCGCCCGCCACCTGCTGCGCCTCCTCTCGCCGCTGGACGGCACGGACACCCGCGCGGTCCGCGCCCTGCACCGGCGGCTGCTCGGCCTGGTCGCGCCGTGGGCGCTCGGCCGCAGCCCGAACTTCGTCTTCGGCGACCACCCCGGCGACCCCGCCCGCCCGGAGCACGAGCCGGACGCCGCAGCGCGCCTGGAACGGCTGCGCCGCGCCCTGCCGTGAGCAGGGCGCGGCGCGTACGACGGCGACGGTCCCGGCGCGCTGCCGGGCCCGGTCAGCCCTCGTTCTTCTTCGGTTCCCCGGTCTCCTTCGGCTCCGCGGCCTGGGACGGCACGCCCGGCGGGGTCGCCGGCCGGGCCGGCACCGCCGCCGTGGGCGCCGCGACCGGGGCACGCCGCGGCAACCGCCCGTGCAGCGTGCGCCACAGCACGTACAGCAGGCCCAGCGCGACCAGGAACGGGAGCGACGCGCCGATCGCCACGGCGATCCAGCGCAGCATGGTGACGAAGGCGTCCCAGCCGCCGCTGAACGCGCCGCCCACCGACGGGTCCTCGTCCTCCTCCTCGACCGGGGCCGCGTCCGGGGTCCGCAGCTCCATTGTCACGGTGGCCATCCCGCTGCGGGCCTCCAGTGACTTCAGCCGCGCCTGCAGCGCCTCCAGGTCCGCCTGACGGGTGCTCAGCTCCGACTCCAGCGAGACCACGTCGGACAGTTCCGTCGCGTCCTCCATCAGCTTCCGCACCCGGTCGACACTGGCCTTCTGCGTCTTGATGCGGCTCTCCACGTCGACGACCTCGCCGGTGACGTCCTGCGCCGACTGCTTGCGGTCCTCCAGCTCGCCGATCCCGGCGAGAGCGTCCAGCAGACCGTCGTACTCCTCCGGCGGCACCTTGAAGGTGATGCGGGAGCGCTCGTCGCCGTCCGCGTCCCGGTCGGTGGTCTCCTCCGAGACGTAACCGCCGGCCGTGTCCACGGCCCGGCGCGCCTCGTCCAGCCCGTCCTGCACGTCCTCGGTCTCCACCGTCAGCGACGCCGTCTTGATGACGTGGCGTTCGGCGGCCCGGGCGGTGTCGGCGGCCGTGTCGCCGTCGGTGGAGCCGTCCGCCGCCGTGTCGCTCCCGGGGCTGCTCCCCGCTTCGGCCGTGGACCCTCCCGGCTCGCTCTGCGCGTTCTCCTCCGACCGGGTCAGGCCGCCGGCGCCGGACTTGCTGTCCGCGCTGACCCCCGAGGCCCCGTCGCTGCCCGAACCGGACGCCCCGCAGCCCGCCACCGCCAGCACACCGGCCAGCAGCGCCGCGCCCAGCGCCGCCCGGACCCGCGCGGGCCGTCCGCCCGCATGCGCACTCCCGTACTTCCCCTGCATTCCGTACCCCCCAAGGCACTTGATCCGTATGCCCGTTGGACGGAACGGCGGGAGAACCGGTTGCCGCCCGCGGTCGCGGTCCGGTCACAGTCGGGACTCGTTCCGGGCGCGCCCGCGCCGTCTGCGAGAGTGGACGCATGCACGTGATCGTCATCGGCGGCGG
This sequence comes from Streptomyces hazeniae, assembly GCF_031845485.1. NCBI lineage: Bacteria > Bacillati > Actinomycetota > Actinomycetes > Kitasatosporales > Streptomycetaceae > Streptomyces > Streptomyces hazeniae. Next base: position 47,612 of record NZ_JAVREQ010000021.1, on the reverse strand, counting down.
CATCTCCGGACTGAGCGCGGCCCACCGCCTGCTGGCGGGCGGCGCCACCGTGACCCTGCTGGAGGGCTCCGGCCGGTTCGGCGGCAAGCTCCGCACCGGCGACCTCGCGGGCACCCTCCGCGTCGACCTCGGCGCCGAGTCGATGCTCGCCCGGCGCCCCGAGGGCGTCGACCTCGCCCGGTCCGCCGGACTGGACGACGCGCTGCAGCCGCCCACCACCGCGCGTGCGGCCGTCTGGACCCGCGGAGCGCTGCGGCCGATGCCCACCGGCCACCTGATGGGCGTCCCCCCGGATCCGGCCGTGCTCGGCGACGTGCTCTCCCCGGACGGCCTCGCCCGGGTCGCGGAGGACGCGGTGCTGCCGCGCACCGAGGTCGGCGAGGACATCGCCGTCGGCGCGTACGTCGCCGCCCGCGTCGGCCGCGAGGTGGTCGACCGGATGGTCGAGCCGCTGCTCGGCGGCGTCTACGCGGGCGACCCTTACCGCCTCTCGCTGCGGGCGGCGGTCCCCGCGCTCTACGAGATCGCCCGCACCGAGCGCTCGCTGCTCGCCGGCGTCCGCGCGTACCAGGAACGCGCCGCGGCCGGGCGCGCCGCCGACCGCGCCCCGGAGCCGGTGTTCATGGGCATCGACGGCGGCGTCGGGCGGCTGGCGGCCGCCGTGGCCGATGCGTGCCGCCGCGCCGGCGCGGACCTCCGTACACGCGCCGCCGTACGCCGTGTGCGGGCTGCCGCCGACTCCGGCCCGGCCTCCGCCCCCGTCTCGGGTGAGGGGCGCTGGCGGGTGGAACTCGACGGCGGCGGGACGCTGAGCGCCGACGCCGTGATCGTGGCCACCCCCGCGCCCGCGGCCGCCCGGCTGCTGGGGGACGCCGCGCCCGCGGCGGCCGCCGAGCTGGACGCCGTCGAATACGCCTCGATGGCGCTGATCACCATGGCCTTCCGCCGCTCCGACCTGCCCGCCGTGCCGCCGGGCAGCGGCTTCCTCGTCCCGCCCGTGGACGGCCGCGGCATCAAGGCCGCCACCTTCTCGGCCAACAAGTGGGGCTGGACCGCCGCCCAGGACCCCGGCCTGTTCGTGCTCCGCACCTCCGTCGGACGCCACGGCGAGGACGACTGGCTGCGCCGCGACGACGCCGACCTGGCCGCCCTCTCCCGCCGCGACCTCGCCGACGCCGTCGGTCTCACCGCGGTCCCCGTCGACACCGTCGTCACCCGCTGGGAGAACGGCCTCCCGCAGTACCCCGTCGGCCACCTGGAGCGCGTCGCCCGCGTCCACCGCGACCTCGACACACTCCCCGGACTCGCGGTGTGCGGCGCCGCGTACGGCGGTGTGGGCATCCCCGCCTGCGTCGCCGACGGCCGTCGCGCCGCCGACCGGACCCTGCGTACGGGCCCGGCCGCGCGCGGGGGAGAATGAGCCCATGACTGCTGAACCGGAGAGGGCCGCGAACGCGGGCAAGAAGGCCAAGGACCTCAACGAGGTCATCCGCTACACGCTCTGGTCGGTCTTCCGGCTGCGCGAGGTGCTCCCGGACGACCGCGCCGGCTACGCCGACGAGGTCGAGGAGCTGTACGCGCAGCTCGCCGCGAAGGACGTCGTCGTCCGCGGCACCTACGACGTCTCCGGGCTGCGCGCCGACGCGGACGTCATGATCTGGTGGCACGCCGAGACCGCCGACGCCCTCCAGGACGCCTACAACCGCTTCCGCCGCACGGAGTTGGGACGGGCGCTGGACCCGGTGTGGTCCAACATGGCGCTGCACCGCCCCGCCGAGTTCAACAAGTCGCACATCCCCGCGTTCCTCGCCGACGAGCGGCCGCGCGACTACCTGTGCGTGTACCCCTTCGTGCGCAGCTACGACTGGTACCTGCTGCCCGACGAGGACCGGCGCCGGATGCTCGCCGACCACGGCAAGATGGCCCGCGGCTATCCCGACGTGCGCGCCAACACCGTGGCGTCGTTCGCGCTGGGCGACTACGAGTGGCTGCTCGCTTTCGAGGCGGACGAACTGCACCGCATCGTGGACCTCATGCGCCACCTGCGCGCCTCGGAGGCCCGCCGCCACGTGCGCGAGGAGGTCCCCTTCTACACCGGCCGCCGCAAGCCGGTCTCGGAACTCGTCGCCGGTCTCGCGTAGCCGGCACGGCCCCCGGGCCTCAGCCGCGGAAGTGGTGGAACGGCGGGCGCGCACCGCCCAGCGCGGCCCGCAGCTCGGCCTGCGGGAGCGCCCGCACCCCGCGCAGGGCCAGCTGCGTCAGCACGGAGCCGCCGGGGGCCGGGCCGTCCCGGCCGTTCCGGGTGGCGGCTGCGTCCTGGGCCCGCAGCAGCCGTTCCCCGGCCGGCGAGGCCCAGTGCGCCGGCGGTGCCACCTCCCAGCGCGCGACGGCGAGCGTCCCGAGCGTCAGCACCAGCGGCAGCGCGAACCACGGCCAACGTGCTCCCGGGTTCGCTCCGGCACCGGCCACCAGTTCCGCGCCCACGGCCGCGGCGAGGACGAGCAGCGCCGCCCGCCGCACCTGCCGGGTCGCCGAGGCCAGACCGGTCCGCAGCGTCTCCGGGACCGCGAGTCCGGCGCCTGTCAGCCGCTCCGCCAGCGACGTCACGGCGTCGGCGGCGGCGAGGGCCGCGCGCACCGGCGGTATCCGGGACTGGCCGCCGGGCCCGATGGCGGTGATCAGGGAGCGTTCGATGTCGTCGTGGCCGTCGGGGTCGACCACGGTGGCCCAGCCGGTGTGCGCCAGGAGCATCCGCCGCTCTTCCGACATGGACACCAGCGTGACGTCGGTGAGCCGTGCGGGGCCGCCCGCGAGGAAGGCGGTCTCGTAGAGGGTGAGTCCCCGGTCACGGTCGCCGGTGCGGCACTCCCGGTCGGCACGGGCGGATGTCGCGGCCACCCGGCACAGCCGCGCGCACGCGGCGAAGGCCGCCACCCAGGCGGTGACGAGGAAGAACACCCACATGGGTGAGTTCTACCCGGGGTGACCGGCACGGCGCCAGACATCGCGCACGACGCGGGCAGAAGGCGACTTCCGCCCCAGCTGCGACGGGAGCCTGAAGTGGCGGCGGGGGCCCGGACGACGTCCGGGCCCCCGCCGCCGTCCGGTCAGTGCCGCCGGAACGGCCCGGTCACGGCGAACGTGGTGCCGGGGTCGTAGCAGTTCACGAACATCGTGCGGTTGTCCGGCGTGAAGGTGACACCGGCGAACTCGCCCCACGCGGGCTCCTCCGGGGTGCCGGTGTTCTGCCGGTTGCGCGCCATCGGGTAGACGTCGCCGCGGTGGGTGAGGCCGTAGACGTGCTGGGCGCCCTGCCCGTCCTCGCAGACCATCAGGCCGCCGCTGGGCGCCAGGCAGATGTTGTCCGGCTCCTCGCCGGGCATGTCCAGGTCGCTGTCCGGCCCGAACACCACGACCAGCGTGAGCCGGTTCCGGTGCGGGTCGTAGCGCCACACCTGGCCGTAGTGGTCGCCGGCCGAGCCTTCCGCGCTCTTGGCGTAGGAGGAGACGAAGTAGACGCTGCGGCCGCCCCAGTAGCAGCCCTCCAGCTTCTGCGCGTGTGTGATGCCGCCGCGCCCGAAGTCCTGGTTGCGGATCGGGGTCTCCCGCGCCAGCGGGTCGGGGACGTCGATCCACTCGATGCCGTCGAAGCTCGCCCCCGGCTCGTCGATCGCCGACAGGTCCGGCACGTCCGGCACCCGCATGGCCTGCAGCGTGCCGCCCGCGCGCAGCGAGTCGAAGCCGCCCTTCGGCCGGTGCGGCAGGAAGCGGTAGAAGAGGCCGAAGGGGAAGTCGAACGCGTCCTCGGTCTCGTACACGACGCCGTTGCGCGGGTCCATCGCGATGGCCTCGTGCTGGAAGCGGCCCATCGCGGTGAGCGGCTCCGGGACCGTGCGGTGCTCCCGGCGGAAGCCGACCTCGAAGATGTAGCCGTGGTCCTTGGTGTAGCCCTCCTCGCCGGCCTTGAACTCGGTCTCCTCACAGGTCAGCCAGGTGCCCCAGAGGGACGGGCCGCCCGCGCAGTTGGTCGAGGTGCCGGCGATGCCGACCCGCTCGTCGCGCACGTCGAGGTCGCCGTCCAGCTCCAGCAGCGTGCAGCCGCCCTCCGCGGCGGGGTCGTAGGTGAGCCCCCGCACCGTGGGCACGGCCTGCCGCGACTCCATGCGGTTCTCGTGGTTGCGGACCAGCCAGGTGCGGTCGCGCCGCCCGCCGCCCCGGCGGTCGTGGTCGTCGCGGCGCCCGGCGGCGAAGGCCGCCATGCCGTCCGCGTTGCTCGGCACCTTGCCCTCGCCGGAGCGCATCTCCTCGCCCTCGCGGGAGAGCACCTTGTAACGGAAGCCGCGCGGCAGGTCGAGGAGGCCGTCCGGGTCCGGCACGAGCGGGCCGTAGCCGTCCCGGCCGTGGCCCGCCGCGGAGGCGGTCCCTGCGAAGACCTCGGAGATCGTTCCGGAGAAGGCGATGCCCACTCCCAAGGCACCCGAGCCGGCCAGTACTTGACGTCGTGAGGTGGACATCGGTCACGCTCCCTGTTGGCGGACAGGACACAGACCACGTGTGTCTACCACGTGTACCCCTCCCGGCACACCAGGCACGGCCGATCCGTTCCCGCCCGTCACCGCCGCGCTCGAGGGCAGGTGGGGACGTCTCCGGACATGCGCGTCACGCCGGGCGCAGGTCCGCGGCGTCCCGGGCCAGGGCGGTGAGCCGGGAGATGGCGCGGAAGTACTTCTTCCGGTAGCCGCCCGCCAGCATCTCCTCGCTGAACAGCCGGTCGAACGGCACCCCGGAGGCCAGCACCGGCACCTCGCGGTCGTAGAGGCGGTCGGCGAGCACCACCAGGCGCAGCGCCGTCGACTGGTCGGGCACCGGCTGGACGCCCGTCAGGCACACCGCCGCGACGTCCTCGCACAGCGCGCCGTACCGGCTGGGGTGGACGGAGGAGAGGTGGTCCAGCAGAGCGGAGAAGTCGTCCAGCGTGGCGCCCGGCGTGGCCTGCGCGGCACGCGTGACCTCCTCGTCCCGCGCCGGTGCCGGGGCCTCGGGCAGCCCGCGGTGGCGGTAGTCCTCGCCGTCGATGCGCAGCGGGCGGAAGTGCGCGGAGAGGCCCTGGATCTCGCGCAGGAAGTCCGCGGCGGCGAACCGCCCCTCGCCCAGCCTGCCGGGCAGCGTGTTGGAGGTGGCCGCCAGCGCCACGCCCTGCTCGACGAGCCGGCTGAGCAGGGAGGACACCAGCACCGTGTCGCCCGGGTCGTCGAGTTCGAACTCGTCGATGCACAGCAGCCGGTGGCCGCCCAGCGTGCGCACCGTCTGCTGGAAGCCGAGCGCGCCGACCAGGTTCGTCAGCTCGACGAACGTGCCGAAGGCCTTCTGCTCCGCGGGCGCGGGGGCCGCGTGCCACAGCGAGGCCAGCAGGTGCGTCTTGCCGACGCCGTACCCGCCGTCGAGATAGACGCCGCGCGGGCCCTGCGCGGCCGTCGCGTCGCCGCGGCGCTCGCGGCGGAACCAGCGCCGCTTCCCGCCGCCCGCCCGGTCGGGCCCGCCGATGCCCGCGGCGAAGCCGCTCAGCACCTCGACCGCCTCCCGCTGGCTCGGCTGCGCCGGATCGGGGAGGTAGTTCTCGAACCGCACCGAGTCGAAGCGGGGAGGCGGCACCATCTCGGCCACCAGCCGCTCCGGCGGCACCCGCGGCTCGCGGGAACTCAGGGAGCCGGGCGCGGACCCGTCGGCGGCGCCGTCGGGGACGTGGGCGGGGTCGGTCGGGCGGGAGGGGGAGGTGGACACGCCCTTCATGCTACGAGGTGCGGGTGCGCGGCCCGGTGCCCGGCGGCCCTCGCGTGCGGCATGCCACACTGCCGCTCATGCGACGCCTGTTCCCCGCCGACACGCCCGGGACCGCCGAGTCCGCAACCCGCGACGAGGAGCGGCCGAACACCGAGTGGAGCCTGGACGCGCTCGCGGCGGCCTACGCCTACCCGGACTGGGCCGGACCGTCCGGCGGCGGCCGTTCGTTCCTGCGCGCCAACATGGTGTCCTCGCTGGACGGCGCGGCCCACCACGGCGGGCGTTCGCAGCCGCTGTCCTCCGCGGCCGACATGCGGATCTTCGGCGTGCTCCGCGCCCTGGCGGACGTGGTGGTCGTGGGGGCGGAGACGGTGCGGCAGGAGGGGTACCGCCCGGCACGCCGCCGCGAGGCCTTCGCAGCCCGGCGCGAGGCGGCCGGGCAGGGCCCCGCGCCCGCCCTCGCCGTGGTCAGCGCGAGCCTGGCGCTGGACTTCTCGCTGCCCCTCTTCGCCGAGCCGCTGGTGCCCACGCTGGTGCTCACCGGTGCCAGGGCCCCGGAGGAGCGGATGCGGGCGGCCCGCGACGCGGGGGTGGAGGTCGTGGTGGCGGGCGACAGCGCCCTGGTCGACCCCGCGCTCGTGCCCGGTGCCCTGGCCGAGCGCGGGCTGACCCGCCAGCTCACCGAGGGCGGCCCGACGCTGCTGGGCCGGCTGACCGCCGCCGGCGTGCTGGACGAGCTGTGCCTGGCGGTCTCGCCCCGGGTGGCGCTGGGCTCCGCCGCGCGGGTGATGAACGGTCCGGTCCTCGACACGCCCGCCGACTTCCGCCTCCACTCCCTCCTGGAGGAGGACGGCTTCCTGTTCTCCCGCTACCGCAAGATCGGCGCATCGGCGGAATGAGACGTTCCGCTTAGGCCGCTGGGGGCAGACTGAACACCGAAGGGCCCCGCGCGTGGCCGGGGAGAATGGTTTCTGTCCGGTTGCGGGCCGTGCGCCCGCGTACGGCAGCGGGCCCGCCGGCCCGCGTACGAGGAGGCGCTCGCCGTGTTCACGACCGTGCTGATGATCGAGAAGCCGCTGGTGTCCGACGACGTCGAGATGGTCACCACGCTGCACGGGGACGAGACCGTCTCCTTCGTCGTCCTGATGCAGCCCCGCGGCGATCAGGACCGGCTGCTGCGCGCCCTCGACGACGTCGCGCTCGGCGCACTGGACCAGGCCGTCCACGAGGGGGAGGAGCCGGAGGGCGGAGCGGCGTCGCAGCCCGCGCGGCGCGCGCTGGAGCACTCGCTCAGAGCGCTGCGGGAGACGGGGGCGGAGGCTGTGGGCCGGATCATCGAGCGGCACCCGCTCGACGTGCTCACCTCCGTCGTCGACGAGACCCGCGCCGACGAGGTGATCGTGCTGACCGCACCCCACCTGGTGGAGGAGTTCTTCCACCGGGACTGGGCCTCGCGCGCCCGCCACAAGGTCGGGGTCCCGGTCCTGAAGCTCTTCGCGCACACCACGTAGCGCGTGGCGGAGGGCCGGGCCGTCGTGCGGGCGGCCCGGCCCCCTGCCAGTCGTGCCGGTCAGACCCGGTCGGCGGCGATCAGGAGGTACTGGAAGGAGCCGTCCCGGTAGGAGTTGATGAACGCCTCCTCGATCCCCGTGACCAGGGAGGAGGTGGCCCGCAGCTCCCAGTAGGGCAGGGTCGCCTCCGTCAGGTCCACGACCGCCGCCGGCACGAGACGGTTGTCGGCCATCGCGCGCAGGTACTCGCGGCGGGAGTGGATGTTGCACTCGAAGTGCGCGTTGATCTGGGAGACCCACTTCGAGGGCTGGCCGTGACGCGGGTTCCAGCAGCCGGTGATCGTCACGTAGCGGCCGCCGGTGCCGAGGACCCGGGAGTGCTCCGCGAACAGGTCGTGCAGGTCGACGTACATGCTCGACTCGTTGTTCCACGAGGCCGCGGCCCGGCCCGACTCGAACGGCATGTCGAGCATGTTGCACACCCGGGCCCGTACCCGGTCCGCGACGCCGAGTTCGCGTGCGCGCCGGTTGGCGAAGTCGGCCTGCTTGGCGGACAGGGTGAGGCCCTCGACCCTGCAGGCGAAGCGCTGGTGGGCCATGACCATCGACCCGCCGCGGCCGCAGCCGGCGTCCACGAGCGTGTCGTCACGTCCCACGGGGCCGAGGTGGTCCAGCAGGACCTGCGTCTGCGCCGACTCCAGCCGGTGCAGCTCGGCGATCAGCCGCTTCTCGTACTCGCCGTCGCCGGCGTCTCCCAGGGCGTCGCGGTCGACCTCGCCGACCCCGTAGTGGTGGTGGTAGAGCCCGTCGACGTCACCGAGACGGAGGTTCACCGGCCGGGCCTCCTCGTCCCAGTACCGGGCGATCTCCCCCTGGTAGGGCGACGCGGGCGCGGGGACGAAGGGGGCGGGAACCTTGAGGTCGGTCGACTGGTTGCTCGTCACAGAGCGGTCCTTTCTCACCAGAAATCAGGCAGGCTGTAGCGGTAGGTGTTGGTCCGGTGCCAGTAGTGGTTGCCGTCCACCCACGCGGCCACGCCGCGCAGGAAGCGCAGCAGGGACGGGACGGGGCAGGCGGCGGCCAGGGCGGCGGCCTCCGTCTCGAAGGCGTGCATGAGCTCGTTGTGGATCCCGATCGCCTTCAGGTACGCCTCCCGTTCGGAGAGGCTTTCCCGCTCGGCGATCACCACGGGCAGGTTGAGGTGCGTGCCCGGGCTCTTCAGCTCCTTGGTGTAGGAGTACAGGTCGTTGACGACGGTGGTGGCGTTGCTGCCGAGCGCGATGACCCGCTGGGTGTCGGGCCGCGCGTGCAGATCCGCCGGGAGCTCGTAGCCGCCGACGGTGTCGGTGATCGTCGGGCAGGGGCGGAAGTTGTTGAACTGGCGCATCGCCAGGTACTCCCACACCTCGGGCACCTGCTCGGCCTGGGCCCAGGCGGCCTCCGCGAGGTATCCCAGGTGGAGCCGGCTCATGTCGTGCCGGTACCGGTCCGTCTGGGAGGGGGTGGCCTGCCGCCGGAAGTACTCCATGGCGGAGCGGTAGGCGCGGCGGGGCCCGTCCGAGGCGAGGGACTCGTCCCACGCCGGCTCGTACTCCCGCACGGTGTGCAGGGGGTCGAGCGCCGTGTGCGCCAGCAGCAGCCGGCTTCCCAGGCCGACCGGGGAGCCGCCGTGGTCCTCGCAGTAGCAGTCGTCCACGGCGTTCTCGGCGACCATCAGCCGCGTGGCGATCATCAGATGGTCCACGGTGGGGGCGTCCGGGTGGCAGGCGACCATGTAGCGCCCGACGGCGAAGCCGTCGAACTGGTCCTCCCACTCCGGTGGATACGCCCGGGCCTCGTCCACGGCCCACGCCTTGATCCTGCGGTCCACCTCCGCCACCCGTGCGGGGTCCGGTTCCGGCACGGGATGGTGGTACAGGCCGGGGATCGCCGCGCCCTCCGCCGGCGCCCCCGCGCCCTCGGGCGGGGCCTCCGGCTCGGCGGAGGCCCCGGCGCGGGCCGGGTGCAGCCCCGCGGTGCCCAGGCCCCGCGGGCCGTCCAGCAGTCCCCCGAGCGCGCCGCCGCCTGCGCCGCCCGTGCCCTCGCCCGGCAGGCCGACCGCGCCGTCGCCGGTGCCGCCGCTCCCGCGGGCGTCGGGCACGGGCACGGGCACGGGCCGGACGAGGGTTCTCGCGGCCCCGCCGGGCCCCGGCGGAGGGCCGGGCAGCGGGGGACCGGTGTCGCGGTCGGACATCCGTGGCTCCTCGGTGAGATCGGTTGCGGCCGCCCCGGCTTCCGGGAGGGCGCTGGGCCCCCCGGATCACGGGGCACGGGGACAATCCGCGGGAATCCGTGCAGTTCGCCGCCACCGTACGGCCGGTTCGTCCCGAACAGTGCGGGTGGACGGCGGAGTTACCTCGATGCGGTGTTCTTGCCGCGCGTCGTGTTTGCGACCGCGCAATCCGGGGTTCCTGCCACCGGCCGACTGCGCGCGCCGGGCGCACGCCGCGGTGAGAACGCCAACGAGGCGGGTGTGGGGCGCCCGCATCCCCGTGGTTCCCTCGATCCGGCTCTCCGGTGCTCCGCCGCGCGGCGCGCTGCGCCCCGGCGCGTGCTCGCCGCCACGAGCCCCCGGCGGGCGTGTGGGGCCCGGTGCCCGCAGGGGCTACTAGGCTGAGCCGCAGACACCGACCGGCTCAGCGGCGCGCAGCGCCCGAGCGTACGACCTGGGAGAACCGCCGATGCCGCCGACGCCGACGACCGCCGCCGTGCCGCCCGCCATGGAACGTCCGCACTTCATCGGCATCGGCGGCGCCGGCATGTCCGGCATCGCGCGCATCCTCACCGCCCGCGGAGCGGACGTCGCCGGCAGCGACGCCCGCGAGTCGCCCACCGTCACCGCGCTGCGCCAGGCCGGCGCCACCGTGCACGTCGGCCACGACAGCGCCCACCTGGCCGCCGACGCGACCTGCGTCGTCGTCTCCAGCGCCATCCGCCCCGACAACCCGGAGCTGCGCGCGGCGGCCGAGCGCGGCCTCCCCGTCGTGCACCGTTCCGACGCGCTCGCCGCGCTGATGGAGGGCCGCCGCGCCCTCGCCGTGGCCGGCACCCACGGCAAGACCACCACCACCTCCATGCTGGCCGTCAGCCTCGGTTCCCTCGGCCTGGAGCCGTCGTACGCCATCGGCGGCGACCTCGACGGCCCGGGCACCAACGCCGCCCACGGCGACGGGGACCTCTTCGTGGCCGAGGCCGACGAGAGCGACCGCAGCTTCCACAAGTACGCCCCCGAGGCGGCGATCATCCTCAACGTGGAGCTGGACCACCACGCCAACTACGCGTCGATGGACGAGATCTACGAGTCGTTCGAGACGTTCGTCGGCCGCATCCGCACCGGCGGCACGCTGGTGATCTCCGCCGACCACGAGGGCGCCCGCGAGCTGACCGCCCGGGTCCGCGGCCGCGAGGGCCTGAACGTGGTCACGTACGGCGAGCGCGACGACGCCGACGTCCGTGTCCTCCGCGTCGTCCCGCACGGCCTCACCAGCCGGGTCGCCGTCGCACTGGACGGCGAGGAACTGGACTTCATCGTCTCGGTGCCCGGGCGCCACTACGCGCACAACGCCGTCGCCGCGCTCGCCGCCGGCGTCGCGACGGGCGTTCCCGCCGACGGCCTCGCGGACGCCCTGCGCACGTACACCGGCGTGAACCGGCGCCTCCAGCTCAAGGGGGAGGCCAGGGGCGTGCAGGTCATCGACACCTACGCGCACCACCCCACGGAGATGACCGCCGACCTGGAGGCCATCCGCAGCGGGCTGCCGGAGGACGCGCGGGTCCTGGTCCTCTTCCAGCCGCACCTCTTCAGCCGCACCCAGGAGCTGGCCACCGAGATGGGGGAGGCCCTCACCCTCGCCGACGCCTCCGCCGTCCTCGACGTCTACCCGGCCCGGGAGGACCCGATCCCCGGCGTGACCAGCGCACTGATCATCGACGCGGCTCTCGCCGCCGGGGCCGACGTCCAGCACGCTCCCTTCCGCGACACCGCTCCGGACCTGCTCGCCGGAATGGCCAAGCCCGGCGATGTCGTTCTCACCATGGGAGCGGGGGACGTGACGGACCTCGGTCCGCTGATCCTCGCCCGCCTCGCCGACTGACGCCCGCCCGCGACCTGGGAGGATGCCACCATGGCCTACGAGATCGACAAGCCGGACGAGCAGTGGCGCGCCGAGCTCTCCCCCGAGGAGTACCGGGTGCTGCGCCAGGCAGGGACGGAGCGCCCGTTCACCGGCGCCTACACGGACACCGAGACCACCGGCGTGTACCACTGCCGTGCCTGCGGGGCGGAACTGTTCCGGTCCGGCACGAAGTTCGCGTCGCACTGCGGGTGGCCGTCGTTCTACGACCCGTCGGACAGCGACGCGGTGGAGCTGATCTCCGACCACTCGATGGGCATGACCCGCACCGAGGTGCGCTGTGCCCGCTGCGGCTCCCACCTGGGCCACGTCTTCGAGGGCGAGGGCTACCCCACCCCCACCGACCAGCGCTACTGCATCAACTCCGTCTCCCTCCGCCTCGAGCCGACCGACGACTGACCGCGCGGCGTCAAGCGGGCAGTCCGCGTTTCACCCGGTGAGCCTCCGCGCCCAAACTCGCCCCAGCGGGAACGAGGGGAGCATCTCGCAGGCCCGCGTCTCGCAGGTCGAACGCGGTGAGATCCACAACCTGGAGACCATGCGGTCGTATGCCGCGGCTCTCGGCGCGCGGATCACGGTGTCCATCGAGTACGGCGACCGGAGGCTCGGCGCCGCGTGACCTTCTCCGAGCGCGGCGCGCCTCGGGCTCCCCGTCCGGCGGGCTGACCGCGCGGGCCTCGTGCGGTGGGCTGCTCAGGCGGCGGGGTCGCGGCACAGCACCTCGCCGTGCAGCACGGCGAACCAGCCGTCCTCGCACGCGCCCCACTCCCGCCACGCGTCCGCGATGCGCGCCAGCGCGGCGCTGGTCACGTGGCCGCCGTCGACGGCCCGGCGGGCGTATCCGGACGACACCGTGCGTTCCGCCCACAGCCCGCTCCACCAGGAGCGTTCCTCCGCTCCGGTGAAGCACCAGGCCGACGCGGTGGCGGACACCTCCGCGAAGCCCGCCTCCCGTGCCCAGGCGTACAGGTGCCGCCCGGCGTCCGGCTCGCCGCCGTTGGCCCGGGCGACCCGGCGGTACAGGTCCAGCCACGCGTCCAGGCCGGGCACCCGTGGGTGCCAGGTCATGGCTGCGTAGTCGGAGTCCCGCGCCGCGACGACGCCGCCGGGCCGGCACACCCGCCGCATCGCGCGCAGCGCACCCACCGGGTCGCCCAGGTGCTGGAGGACCTGGTGGGCGTGCACCACGTCGAACGAGGCGTCCGGGTACGCCGGCGCGTACACGTCTCCGACGGCGAACTCCACGTTCGGCACCCCACGTTCGGCCGCCGCCTCCCGTGCCTGCGTCAGCACGCCGGGGGCGGCGTCGATGCCGGTCACGTGTCCTTCCGGCCCCACGGCCGCGGCGAGGTCGGCCGTGATCGTCCCCGGCCCGCACCCCACGTCCAGCACCCGCATGCCCGGCCGCAGCCGCGGCAGCAGGTACCCCGCCGAGTTCTCGGCGGTGCGCCAGCGGTGGGAGCGCAGTACGGAGTCGTGGTGGCCGTGCGTGTAGACGGCGTCGTCCCGTGCCATGCCGGAACCCTAGACCGTGTCCGCATGGTGGTCGACGTCGTTCCGGATCGTGGACGCCGCCGGGTCAGCCCTGCGGGTCGAACGGGATGCCGTCGGGCTTGGCCTTCGACAGTTCGTGGGCGAAGGAGGAGTCCCGGATGCCGAGTTGGGCGCTGCCGAAGTCCGCCTGGGTGAGCCGGTCTCGGAAGTCGGAGGGGTAGCCGTCCCAGCCGACCAGCGGCGGGTACTGCCAGGCGCCCTTGTGGTTCTCCGGCTGCTCGTCGAAGCCCGCGAAGCGGAACGCGTGGGTGGAGATCCCGTCCTTGTGGTAGACGATCTTCGGGTGGGTCGCGCCCTCCCACGCGACGTCGCCGCGCGAGCGGATCTGGTAGTCGCCGTGCGCCGACGCCGACACGTACTGCGGCGCACCGCCGTCCGGGACCCACACCACGACGTGTTCCCAGTCGTGCCGGTGACCGCCGATCCCGGTGCCGGGGAGCGCCTGGTCCTTCTCGAAGTAGAGCGCGTACAGGTAGGCGCACCAGCCGTTGTTGCACGCGGTGCGCGAGTAGGCGTTGGTGTTGTCCAGGTCCCAGGCGTCGCGGCAGTTGCCGTTGACCGCGCCGCCCAGGTCCAGTCCGGGAGCGATCACGCCGTTGCTGCCGATGGCGGGCGTCGGGTAGCAGCCGTCGCCGTCGTAGTCGAGGGCCGGCTGATAGGACCGGTCCGCTGCCGGCGCGTTGCCGGCGAGCGCGGGAGGCGGCGCGGCGAAGGCCACGCCCGAGGTGGCCAGCAGCAGTGCCGCGACGGAACCCGCCGTGACCGACAGTCTCCCGAACCACCTTCGCCGTCCCGGCCGTTGCTCTCGCATGGGTGCCCCTCCAGTGACCTCGTCGGAATGTGGTGCGCAACCGGCCCGTCGGGCGGCTGCCCCATGAAACACCACATTGACTGCACGCGGTCAATGACGCGGGAAAACCGGGAGCGGGCCCCAGCCCCGGGTCCGTAGGCTCGCCGGATGCGGAGCCACGATTCCGGGAGAGACAGGGCGAGCGGTCCGGCCCACACGTCGGGGGCCGTCCGGGACCGGCTGGTCGTGCGGTTCGGTCCGGAAGCGCTCGCCTGGTGCGACGCGCTGCCCGGCCTCGCGGGAGAACTGGCGGCCCGCTGGGACCTCGAACTCCTCGCATCCCACGGCGGAGGCACCTCACGCGTCTTCCGCTGCCGACGAGGTGGCGCCGGGACGACCGTGTGGCTGAAGGTCACGCCCGCGCCCGCGATCGCGCGCGAGGAGGCGGAAGCCCTGCACCGCTGGGCGGGGTCGCCGTCGGTCGTCGGCCTGCTCGCACAGGATCTCCAGGCCGGGGCCCTGCTGCTGGAGGATGTGGCACCGGGTCTCCCCGTGCAGCGACTCGCCGGGCGTCTGCCCGAAGTGGCCGCCCTGCTCCGCGCCTTGCGGGAGCCGTCGCCCGCTCGGGAAGGACCCTCGGCGCTGCGTCCCCTCTCGGAGCGGGTCGACTTCCTCTGCCGTCTCACCGAGCGCAGAGTGGACGCCGCCGCGGCGCCCGGGTGCTTCGACCTCGCGCTCCTCGAACGGGCCAGGGCCAGGTGCCGGGAGCTGTCCGACAGCGGTCCGGTGGGCCTCGTCCACGGAGACCTCCACCCGGCCAACGTGCTGTCCGGTCCGGGCGGGCGCCTCGTGGCGATCGACCCGAGGCCGGCGTGGGGCGACCCCGACTTCGACGCGGTGGACTGGGTGCTCGACGGAGTCTCGGACCTCGCCGCGCTGAAGCGGCGGGCCGCGGAACTCGCCGCCATGGTGCCCGGCCAGTGTCCCGACCGCGTGCTGGGCTGGTGCCGGGTCCAGGCGCCGCTCGCCGCCGTCCCCCGGATCTGCGCCGGGCGGGACGACGAGCAGACCCGTTTCCTCCTGGCCCTCGCGGGGCGCTGAACTCCGGGGCGTCAGGTGACCGTGAGCGCGGGGCGGCAACCTCCTTGCCGCAGCCGCGCACGACGAGCGGCCGCTCAGCGGAGGACGGCCGCGGACTCCGGCGGGAGGAGCAGCATGCCGTCCTCGTGCTGGGAGGCGGTGCTCCAGGTGGCCAGCATCTCCAGGTGCGCGGGCAGTGGTACGGCCGCCGTCTCGCCCGGATGCAGGTTGACCGCGATGCTCAGCGGCCCGCTGCTCAGCGCCAGCCAGCGGGTGTCCTCGTCGTACGTCACACGGGCCGCGCCCAGCGAGGTGTGGGCGAGGCCGGGGTGGGCGCGGCGCAGGGCGATCAGGTCCTGGTGCCAGGCCAGCAGGGCCGCGTGCGGGTCGCGTTCCGGTTCCGACCAGTCCAGGCAGGAACGCTCCCGGGTCTGCGGTGCCTGCGGGTCCGCGACGTCACCGTCCCAGCCGTGCGCGGCGAACTCCGCGCGCCGCCCCTCGCGCACCGCCCGGGCCAGGTCCGGGTCGGTGTGGTCGGTGAAGTACAGCCACGGCGTACGGGCGCCCCACTCCTCGCCCATGAACAGCATCGGCGTGAACGGCGAGAGCAGGACCAGCGCCGCCGCGCAGGCCAGCAGGCCGGGGGGCAGGGATACGGCGAGACGATCCCCGGCCGCCCGGTTGCCGACCTGGTCGTGGTTCTGCGCGAAGCCGACGAGGCGGTGCGTCGGCGTCATCGGATCCAGCGGAGCGCCGTGCCGCCGCCCGCGGAACGACGAGTACGACCCGTCGTGGAAGAAGCCGCCGGTGAGAGTCTTGGCCAGGGCCGCCATCGGCGCGCGGGCGAAGTCCGCGTAGAGGGCCCCCGCCTCACCCGTGAGCGCGACGTGCAGCGCGTGATGGAAGTCGTCGTTCCACTGCGCGTGCAGGCCGTGGCCGTGCACCGTGCGCGGCGTCGTGGTCCGCGGGTCGTTCCGGTCGGACTCGGCGACCAGGAACAGGGGACGGCCGGTCTCGGCGGCGAGGGCGTCGACGGCCGCCGACAGCTCGTCCAGGAAGTGCCGCGCCCGGTCGTCGGCCAGCGTGTGCACGGCGTCCAGCCGCAGACCGTCCAGGCGGAAGTCGCGCAGCAGCGCGAGAGCACTGCCGCCGAAGGAGGCCCGCACCTCGTCCGAGCCGGCGTCGTCGAGGTTGACGGCGTCGCCCCACGGCGTGCGGTGCCGGCCGGTGAAGTACGGGCCGTAGGCGGGGAGGTGGTTGCCGGACGGACCGAGGTGGTTGTGCACCACGTCCAGGACGACGCCCAGGCCCGCGCCGTGCGCGGCGTCCACGAAACGCGCCAGCCCGTCCGGCCCGCCGTACGGCTCGTGCACCGCCCACGGGGCGACGCCGTCGTAGCCCCAGCCGTGTGTCCCCGGAAAGGGTGACACCGGCATCAGCTCCACGTGGGTGACGCCGAGACGCGCGACGTGCGGCAGCCGCGCCGCCGCGGCGTCGAAGGTGCCCTCCGGAGTGAACGTGCCGACGTGCAGCTCGTACAGGACCGCGCCGGCCAGCGGCCTGCCCTGCCACGGATGCCGCCACTCGTACGCGCCCGGGTCGACGACGGCGCTGAGTCCGTCCGGCCCGTCCGGCTGCCGCCGGGACCGCGGGTCGGGCAGTACGGGGCCGCCGTCCAGCGCGAACCCGTACCGCGTGCCCGGCCCGGCCTCGACGCGCAGCGTCCACCAGCCGGGCCGGGCCGGGTCGCGCTCCATCGGAAGCCCGCGGGCCTCCAGCCGGAGCACCACACCCTCCGCCGCGGTGGGCGCCCACACCTCGAACAGCATGGTTCCCATGCTGCGGCAGGGCACCCCGCGCGGCTAGCTCATGCAGTACCGGTGCTGGACCACCGGGTAGCCCGCACGGGCGAAGTGGGCGGCCATCGGGGCGTTGCCCAGGTCGGTGGCCGCCGCGATCTCGCGCGCCCCCTCGCCGACGAGCTGGTGCGTGCACTCGACGAGCAGGTCGTACGCGTAGCCGTGACCACGTTGCCCGGCCACGACGCCGATGAATCCGACGACCGGCCCGTTCGGATTGCGGCCGGGGATCTGCAGGCCGACGGTCTCGCCGTCCGGCGTGCAGGCCACCCGCCACCAGTCGCGGGGCGAGGGCATCCAGTGGAGGAACTCCAGCTCGTCCCGGGCGGCGGCTTCGACGCCGTCGGTGTCGAGCAGGGCACGGGCGTGGGCGTCCAGCGACCCCTGTTCGACGCCGCGCAGCACGTCGAGGATCACCTCGTCGTCCGGTTCCGGCCGGAAGACGAGCCGTCCCGGACGTTCCGGAAGCCCACAGGCGGGCGTCCACAGGTAGCGGAAGCGCTCCACCAGGGGCCGGTAGCCGGCCTCCCGGGCGGCGTCGATGCGCTCCTCGGCGGCGGCGCGCACCGCCGGGTCGTCGCGCCAGCCGGGCGGCAGCATGATCTCGTACTCGCGGTGCGGCATGGCCCGCAGCAGCCGCACGCCGGCCTCGCGCTCGCCGGGGGCGAAGTCGAACCAGTCGAGGACCTTCGGCTCGTCGTCGCCGGGCGCGCCCCACAGGGCGGCGCGGGCGACGACGACGCCGTCCCGCAGGGCGACCCACGTCCAGTCGGGGCGGTACTCGCCCCCCTCGGCGTGCGTCGCGTACGGGCGGCCGAGCAGCGGACGGCCGACCAGCCCGGGGTCGGACAGGGAGGTGAACAGTGCGCGGGCCTCGTCCTCGACGAGCGCGCGGATGACCAGTGCGGTCATGGGGATCCTTCCGGAAGGCGTGTCGCGCTCCCGGTCAGCGGTGAGAGATCGCCCGGTGGCAGGGGCGGGAGCGCATGGTCGTGGTGCGGTGCATCGCGCTCGCCTCCTTCCTGCGGTCTCGCGGGCGTGAGCGGCACGTTAGTCCGCGCGGCCGCCGGGCGTCCACGGGTTTTCCGCACGACCCGGCGGGGCGGCGTGCGGGAGGTCGTTCGGCACGAAGCCGAGGTGCTCCGGCCCGGCGCCCGGGTGTCCGGCGCGGCGGTCGAGCAGCGCCGCGAGCTGCGGCGGCCACAGGGCCTCCTCGGCCGCGGCCAGTTCGGCGGGAGTCCACCACCGCCAGGTGAGGATGCCGTCCGCGCGGTGCGCGGGGGCGAGGTCGCCGATGGGCTGCCTGCGCGGTCCCCGGCCGAGGTAGACGTGCTCGTGCTGCCGCACCGGCACACCCTCCCGGGTGTAGTCGTGCTCCCAGGTGCACAGCAGCCCGCCGGGCTCGACGTCGGTCCAGCCGGTCTCCTCGCGCAGCTCCCGCACCGCCCCCTCGCGCGGGGTCTCGCCGGGGTCGAGGCCGCCGCCGGGCATCGCCCAGTGCACCCCGACCTCCTCGTTGTCGTAACGGAACAGGAACACTGCACCCTGCGGGTCGAGAACCGCGATACGGGCCGCCTGCCTGGGGGTTCGCATGCGCACGACCCTATCCGGAGGGGTGCTGCGGAACGCCCGGATTCTGGACAGGAGTTCACCGCTTCCGGAGAATGGAGGCATGACGTCTCTCGAGTTCAGCGCGTATCCGCCGCGCTTGTCCGACGGCGACCGGGAACGCGCGCTCGAGGTGCTCCGGGAGAGCGCGGCGGACGGCAGGGTGTCGCAGGACACCTTCCTGCGGCGCATGGAAGTCATCCTGCACGCCCAGCGGCACGACGAACTCGACCTGGTCCTGGGCGACCTGCACCACCGCCGGTCCGGCGGCACGCACTGGCTGTACCGGATGGTGGGCAGGGCGTCGGCCTTCCCCGTGCTGCTGCGCCGCGCCTGGCAGCGGGAACGGCTGCCGGAGCTCATGCTGCCCGGGCCGGGCCCGTACCCGTTGTCGATCGGACGCGCGCCGGGTTCGATGCTGCGGCTGACGCACCACACCGTCTCCCGGGCGCACGCCCAGCTCCGGCACACCGGCGCCGGCTGGAGCCTGCGCGACCTGGGTTCCAGCAACGGCACCTGGGTCAACGGGCGGCGTGTCACCGGCAGTGTCGCCGTACGCCCCGGCGATCACGTCCAGTTCGGCCAGGCGGGCTTCCGTCTGACCGCTCCGTGACGCCGTGACGGTCGCGCCGGCGCGCGCGAGCGGCGTGCGCCGGAACGGCGGGGCGCCGGGCGTCTGGGCGCCCGTTCTCGCCAACCTGCTGCTGGGCGTCCTCGCCGTCGCTCCGCTGTGGTGCCTGCAGTGGCTCCTGGTGGTGTACCCGGCGGTGGACTGCGGCGGCGGGGTCGGCTGCGACAAGGAGGCGGGCGGTGACGCGCTCGGGGCGGCGATCGGCGCGCTGGTGGGTGGCGTGATCGTCCTGGGCCTCCTGCTCGTCGTCGACGTGCTGATGCCCCGCCAGGAGCGGTGGCCGGTCCACCACTGGCTCGGCGCGGCGGTCCTGATTCCCCTCCCGTACGTCGCCGGGCAGGCCATGGGCCTGCTCTGAGGCTCCGCGTGTCCGCGTGGCTCAGCCGTCCTCGGGGCCGAGGATGAAGCGCTGGATCGCCGTGGCGGCCGCCCCGCGTGCCCAGAGGGAGAAGTCGATCGGCTGGATCTCGTACGAGGTGGGGGTCGCGGCGGCGTGGCGGTCGGCGCGCATGCCGTCCTCCAGGGCCTCGCGGCCCACCTCGGCGAGGCCGATGCCCTCGCCGGTGAGGACGACGCGGCGCGCCATGGTGAGCGAGGAGACGACGGTGATCAGGCGTCCCAGCGCGTGCGCGGACGCCGCCACCACCGGCGAGGCGACCCGGTCGCCGTCGGCGGCCATCCGCAGGCACTCCTCGTAGGAGACCGGTCGGCGCACCCCGGTGGAGACGGCGGCGGCGATGCTGGGCGCGGCGAGCATCGCGGTGGCGCAGCCGCGGTGTCCGTCCGGGCAGTAGGGGCCGTAGGGGTCCAGCGGCAGGTGCGCGATCAGGCCGAGTCCGGCGTCGGGGCTGTCGACGATGCGGTCGTGCACGACCAGCCCGTAGCCGACGCTGATGCCGGTCGTGAGCACGGCGAACCGGTCGTGGCCGCGGCCGGCGCCGAACCAGTGCTCCGCACGGGTGAGGGCGAGCAGGTCGTTGTCGACCACGCTCGGCACGCCCAGCGCCTCGGTGAGCAGGGCGCCGAGCGGCACCTCGCGCGTCCAGTGCAGGAACGGCGCGGCGGTGACCGTGGCGTGGTCGGCGACCTGTCCGCCGAGGCTGAGCCCCGCCGCGGTCAGCTCCGGTACCCGCCGGGCGAGGGCTTCCGCCTCACGCCGCACGGTCGCCACCACGTCACCGGGGGAGTGCCCGGGCAGTGCGGCGCGGGCGCCGGCCACGATCTGCGCCCGCAGGTCGGTCACCACCAGGTGGGCGTCCTCGTCGGTGACCTTCACGCCCAGGAAGTGGTGGGCGTCGGCCGCGATGTCCAGCGGCCGGGTGGGACGGCCGGCGCCGCTGCGACTGGGGCCGGCCTCGACCAGCAGGCCGCTCTCCAGCAGCGGCGCGGTCAGCCGGGTGAGGCTGCCGGCGGACAGCCCGATCCGCCGGGCGAGTTCGCTGCGCGGGGTCGGGCCGCGCATGAGCACCGCGAGCATGATGGCCCGCGCCGCGTCGGACAGCGGCGCCCAGGGGGGCTGCGGGAGCGCGGTCACCTTCGCGTGCCTCCGGGGGCGGTAGGGGGCGTGTCCGGACGGGGCTCATCCTTGCAGCGGGCCTCCGGGACGGGCTCCGTGCACCCGGCGGCGCCACCCGGCGCGGCACCCCGACTCACCGTGCTTATTTCCATATCAGAACTTACCCCAGGCCCTCCGTGCGCGAAATCGTCACCCGACCCGTCCGGCGCAAGGTGTTGACGCGCCGAAGCTTCTGCGCCAAAACTAACCGCGACATCACGCACCACACCCATCCCGAGGACCGATCGATGCGCGACAGCGGCACCGCCGGCGACGGCACCCCCTCGAACGCCCCCTCGTACGTCCACCTCCGTGCCGGCGGCGTCTCCCTCGTCCTCGACCGCACCGGGGACGGCCTGCCACGGGTGCTGCACTGGGGCGCCGACCTCGGCCCGCTCTCCGACGACGCGCTGACCGCGCTGGCCGTCGCCGCCCGGCCGCAGGTGGTCTCCAGCTCACTGGACGTACGGGTCCCGCTGTCGTCGGTGCCCGAGCAGTCCGCCGGATGGCTC
Source organism: Streptomyces hazeniae (assembly GCF_031845485.1). Taxonomy (NCBI): domain Bacteria; kingdom Bacillati; phylum Actinomycetota; class Actinomycetes; order Kitasatosporales; family Streptomycetaceae; genus Streptomyces; species Streptomyces hazeniae. The sequence continues at coordinate 26,559 of NZ_JAVREQ010000021.1, read as the reverse complement.
GGCACTCCTGGCCTCACCGGCCACCGCGACGGCGCACACTTCTCCACCGCCTTCACCGTGGCGGACGTCGCCACCCGCGCCGACGGGCTGACCGTCGACGCGGTGGACCCGCAGGCCGGCCTCGCCCTGCGTCTGGAGGTCGAGATGAGCGCGTCCGGCCTGGTCCGGCAGCGCGCCACCGTCACCGACACCTCCGGCGACGGCGCGGCGCCGTACACCGTCGACGGCCTGCTCCTCGCGCTGCCGCTGCCCGCCCGCGCCACGGAACTGCTCGACCTCGCCGGACGCCACCTGCGTGAACGCAGCCCGCAGCGCCACGACTTCACCCTCGGCACCCACCTGCGGGAGAACCGGCGCGGCCGCACCGGCCTGGACGCCACCCTCGTGCACGTCGCCGGGGAGGACGGCTTCGGCTTCCGGCACGGCGAGGTGTGGGGCCTGCACACCGCCTTCAGCGGCAACCACCGCTCCCTCGCGGAGCGGACGGCCGCCGGGGTGCGCATGCTCGGCGGGGGCGAGACCCTGCTGCCCGGGGAGGTGCGCCTCGGGCCCGGCGCGTCGTACACCACGCCCTGGGTGTACGGCTCCTACGGCCGCGGTCTGGACGAGATGGCCGGCCGCTTCCACCGGCACCTGCGGGCCCGGCCGCACCACCCGCGCACCGCCCGCCCGGTCACCCTCAACACCTGGGAGGCCGTCTACTTCCGCCACGACTTCGACAAGCTGTGCGCGCTCGCCGACGCCGCCGCCGAGGTGGGCGCCGAGCGGTTCGTGCTGGACGACGGCTGGTTCCTCGGCCGCCGCGACGACCGGGCCGGCCTCGGCGACTGGTACGTCGACCCGGAGGTGTGGCCCAAGGGCCTGCACCCGCTCGTCGACCACGTCCGGGGCCTGGGTCTGGAGTTCGGCCTGTGGGTCGAACCGGAGATGGTCAACCCGGACTCCGACCTCGCCCGCGCCCACCCAGACTGGGTCCTGGCGGCGGGCGGCCGGACGCCTCCCGAGGCCCGGCACCAGCAGGTTCTGGACCTCGGCCACCCCGACGCGTACGCGTACATCCTCCAGCGGCTCGACGCCCTGATCGCCGAGTACCGGCTCACGTACCTGAAGTGGGACCACAACCGCGACCTGGTCGACGCCGGACACGGTCCCGACGCCCGGGCCGGCGTGCACGCGCAGACCCTCGCCGTGTACCGGCTGCTCGACGCACTGCGGACCCGCCACCCCGGACTGGAGATCGAGTCCTGCTCCTCCGGCGGCGGCCGTGTCGACCTCGGCGTGCTGGAGCGCACCGACCGGGTGTGGACCAGCGACTGCATCGACGCACTGGAACGCCAGGGCATCCAGCGGTGGACCGGCCTCCTGCTGCCCCCCGAACTCCTCGGCGCCCACGTCGGCGGCCCCCGCGCGCACACCACCGGCCGCCGCCACACACTCGCCTTCCGCGCCGGCACCGCCCTCTTCGGCCACTTCGGCATCGAATGGGACCTGACGAAGGCCTCGGACGAGGAACGCACCGCACTCGCCCGCTGGGTCGCCCTGCACAAGGAGCTGCGCGACCTGCTGCACACCGGCGACGTGGTGCGCGGCGACCACCCCGACCCGGCCCTGTGGGTGCACGGCGTCGTCGCCGCCGACCGCTCCCGGGCCGTGTACGCGCTCGTGCAGACCGAGACGTCCGTCCAGTCCGCCGGCGAACGCGTCACCCTGCCCGGACTCGACCCGGACGCGGTGTACCGGCTCGCGCCGCTGCCGCCCGGCGACCGCCCCGAGGGTCCGACCCGCGACGCGCTGCCCTGGTGGCGGGACGGCGTCGAACTGCCCGGCCGCGCGCTGGCCGCCGCCGGCGTCCACGCGCCCACCCTCTACCCCGAACGCCTCGTCCTCCTCGAAGCCCGCCGGGTCGGCTGACCGCGCACCGGACACGCACGCCCCGGGGGTCCCGGAGCCGGTCCACACCCGGAGCCGGCCCACCCGGAGCCGGCCCACACCGGAGACGAGCGCCACCGAGAACGCCCGCGCGCCGCCTCCGCGAAAGGAAGCAGATGATACGCAGCAAAGCCGTCGCCGCCCTCGCGGCCACCACCCTGCTGGTCGGCGGGTGCGCCGGAGCCGAAGGCAGCGAAGCAGGCACCGTCAGCCTGGACTTCTTCCAGTTCAAACCGGAGGCCGTCGGCACCTTCGACCGCCTCATAGCCGACTTCGAGAAGCAGCACCCCCGCATCGACGTGGTCCAGCACCACGTGCCGGACGCCGAGACCGCCCTCCGCACCCGGCTGGTCAAGGACCGGGTCCCCGACGTCATGACCCTCAACGGCAACGGCACCTTCGGCGAACTGGCCTCCGCCGGCGTCTTCCACGACTTCTCCGGCCATCCCGCGGCCGACCGCGTCACCCCCGGTGTCCAGCAGGTGCTGAACGACCTCGGCACCGCCGCCCCCGGCGAGGTCAACGGGCTCCCCTTCGCCTCCAACGCCGGCGGGGTGATCTACAACGAGGACCTGTTCGCACGGCACGACGTGGACGTGCCCCGCACCTGGGACCAACTCCTCACCGCCGCCGACACCTTCGAGAAGGCCGGCGTCACCCCCTTCTACGGCACCCTCGCCGACGCGTGGACGGCGCTCCCGGTCTTCAACCAGTTCGCCGCGAACATCCCCCCGGACGACTTCTGGGACGAGCGCCGCGCCGGCCGCACCAGCTTCGCCGAGGCCTACCCCGACGTCGCCGCCAAGCTCACCGAGGTCTACCGGCACACCCAGAAGACCCGCTTCGCCCGCAACTACGACGCCGGCAACAAGGCGTTCGCCGACGGCGAGGCCGCCATGCTCGTCCAGGGCAGCTACGCGCTCCCCGCCATCCGGGCCCACGAGCCCGCGTTCGAGATGGGCACCTTCCCGATGCCCACCGGCGACGACCCCGGCGCCACCCGCCTGGTCTCCGGCGTCGACGTCGCGCTCACCATGGGCCGCGACACCGAACACCCCGACGAGGTGCTGGAGTTCATCGACTTCCTGATGACCGAGGACGTGGTGACGTCCTACGCCGAGGAACAGAGCGCCGTCCCCACCCTCGACGGGACCGACCCCGCCGACCCCGCCCTCGCGCAGCTGGAGCCGTACTTCGCGCGGGGCCGCGTCACCGGCTTCCCCGACCACCAGATCCCGCTCGCGGCCGGGCTGGAACCGCTGCTCCAGCAGTTCCTCCTGGACGGCCGCACCGACGCCTTCCTGCGCGCCCTCGACGACAGCTACGACCGCGTCCTCGCCCGCACGTCCTGACCGCGCCCCTCATCCGGAAAGGAGGAGACATGACCGTACTCACCGACCCGAAGGCCGCGCCCGAGACCACCCCCGCGCGGGAGGCCGCCCCCGCCCCGCGCCGCCGCCCGCGCACCGAAGCCGCGTACTACTGGATGGTGCTGCCCGCGCTGGCGCTGTTCCTGCTGCTGCACACCACCCCCGTGCTGCGCGGCATCTACTACAGCTTCACCGACTTCGCGGGCTACGGCTCCTACGAGTTCGTCGGCCTCACGAACTACCTCAACCTGTTCGAGGACGCACGGATCGCGGAGAGCTACCTCTTCACGTTCCAGTTCGCCGCCGTCGCGACCGTGCTCACCAACGTCGTGGCCCTGGCCGTCGCCCTCGGACTCCACGCCAGGATCCGGTTCCGCGCCACGCTGCGCGGCGTCTTCTTCACCCCCAACGTGCTGTCGATCCTCATCGTCGGCTACGTCTTCAACTACCTGTTCACCTACTCGCTGCCCGCCATCGGCGAGCACCTCGGCATCGACGCACTCAGCACCAGCATCCTCGCCGACCCCGACCTGGCCTGGGTGGGCGTGGTGATCCTCGCCGTGTGGCAGGCGGCGGCGTTCAACATCATCATCTACCTGGCCGGCCTCCAGACCGTCCCCGAGGACCTGCACGAGGCCGCCACCCTCGACGGCGCCGGGCCCTGGCAGCGCTTCCGTTCCGTCACGCTGCCGCTGATCGCGCCGTTCGTCACCATCAACACCGTGCTCTCGCTGCGCAACTTCCTCCAGGTCTTCGACCACGTCGAAGCGCTCACCGCAGGCGGACCGGGCAGCGCCACCACCTCGGTCTCGTACCTGATCTACAAGGGCGGCTTCAAGGGCGGCGAGTACGCCTACCAGACCGCCAACGCGGTGCTGTTCTTCGCCGTCATCGTCCTGATCTCCGTCTTCCAGATGCGCCTGCTCCAGCGCCGCGAGGTGAACCTGTGATGCCGTCGACCTCCACCCCCGCGCCGATACGCGGGGACGAGCACCCCGCCCGGGCGAAGCGCGCCCGGCCGCGCGTCAACTGGTGGCTCACCGGTGTGATGGCGGCCCTGTCCCTGACGGTGCTCGTCCCGCTGTACTTCACCGTCGTCACCGCACTGAAGACCACCGACCAGCTCGGCGGCTCCGGCTTCGGCCTGCCCGACACCGTGCGCTGGGCCAACTTCGCCGACGCCTGGACCCTGACGAACTTCCCCAGCGCCCTGCTCAACAGCGCGCTCATCACGGTCGGCGCCGTCGCCGTCACACTGCTCACCAACTCGCTGGTGGCGTACGCCATCGCCCGCAACATGCACCGCAGGCTGTTCCGCGGGCTGTACTACTACTTCGTCTCGGCGCTGTTCGTGCCGTTCCCGATCATCATGCTGCCGGTCGTGAAGCAGACCTCGCTGCTGGGCCTCGACAACCAGGCCGGACTTGCCCTGCTCTACGTCGTCTACGGCCTCGCGCTCAACATCTTCCTCTACGTCGGCTACCTGCGGTCCGTGCCCCGCGAACTGGAGGAGGCCGCCCGCACGGACGGCGCCGGCACCTGGACCATCTTCTGGCGCATCATCTTCCCCCTGCTGAAGCCCATGAACGCGACCGTCGGCATCCTCACCTGCCTGTGGGCGTGGAACGACTTCATGCTGCCGCTCGTCGTCCTCTCCGACCCCGCCGAGCAGACGCTCCCGCTCGCCCAGTACGTCTTCCAGAACCAGTTCAACACCGATTACCCGGTGGCCTTCGCGTCCTACCTGATGGCGATGGCACCCGTCCTGCTCGTGTACGTCTTCGCCCAGCGCTGGGTGATCTCCGGAGTCATGCGAGGTTCCGCCAAGTGACCCTGCCCACCGCCGTGTCCCCCTCCGCGCAGCCGTCCGGACCGCCCCCGCCCGGTGACGAGGCCTGGTGGAAGTCGGCCGTCGTCTACCAGATCTACCCCCGCAGCTTCGCCGACAGCGACGGCGACGGCGTCGGCGACCTGCGCGGCATCCTCGGCCGCCTGGACCACCTGCACGACCTCGGCGTCGACGTGCTGTGGCTGTCGCCCGTCTACCCCTCCCCGCAGGACGACAACGGCTACGACGTCGCCGACTACCAGGACATCGAGCCCGTCTTCGGCACCCTGGCCGACTTCGACGAACTGCTGGCCGCCGTGCACGCGCGCGGCATGAAGCTCGTCATGGACCTCGTCGTCAACCACACCTCCGACGAGCACCCCTGGTTCGCCGCCTCGCGCGGCGACGGTCCGGGCGGCCCGAAGCGCGACTGGTACGTCTGGCGCCCCGCCCGCGACGGCATGGAGCCCGGCACCCCCGGCGCCGAGCCCAACAACTGGGGCTCGGCGTTCTCCGGCCCCGCCTGGACCTGGGACGAGGCGAGCGGCGCGTACTACCTGCACCTCTTCTCGCCCAAGCAGCCCGACCTGAACTGGGAGAACCCCGAGGTCCGGCAGGCGGTGTACGCCATGATGCGCTGGTGGCTCGACCGCGGGGTGGACGGCTTCCGGATGGACGTCATCAACCTCATCTCCAAGGAACCCGGCCTGCCCGACGGCCCGGTCACCGGCGGCGCCCCCTACGCCGGCGGGCTCGCCGCCTGCATGGGCGGCCCCCGGCTGGAGGAGTTCCTGCAGGAGATGCACCGCGAGGTCTTCGCCGACCGCCCGCAGCGCACCCTCACCGTCGGCGAGATGCCCGGGGTCACCGTCGACCAGGCCCGCCGCCACACCGACCCCGGGCGGCGGCAGCTCGACATGGTCTTCCAGTTCGAGCACATGGGCCTCGACCAGGACGGCGACAAGTACACCCCCAAGCCCCTGCGCCTCACCGACCTCAAGGCCTCGCTCGGCCGCTGGCAGTCCGGCCTCGACCAGGTCGGCTGGAACAGCCTCTACTGGTGCAACCACGACCAGCCCCGCATCGTGTCCCGCTTCGGCGACGCCACCGACGAGCCGTCGCGGGTCCGGTCCGCGACCATGCTCGCCACCGTCCTGCACCTGCACCACGGCACGCCGTACGTCTACCAGGGCGAGGAACTGGGCATGACGAACGCGCCGTTCACCCGGATCGAGGACTACCGGGACGTGGAGGCCCGCAACCACTACGCGCACGCCGTCGCCGCGGGCGCCGACCCGGCGGACGTCCTCGCCGGGCTCGCCGCGATGAGCCGCGACCACGCGCGCACCCCGATGCAGTGGACCGCCGGGCCCAACGCGGGCTTCACCACCGGCGAACCCTGGATCGCCGTCAATCCCGACCACGTGCGGGTCAACGCCGAGGCGGCGGTGGCCGACCAGACGTCCGTCTACCACCACTACCGGCGCCTCATCGCCCTGCGCCACGACGAACCGGCGGTGGCGCGCGGCCGCTTCGAGATGCTGCTGCCCGACGACGAGCGCGTGTACGCGTTCCTGCGGCACGACGAGGCCGCAGGGGTGGAGCTGCTGGTGCTCGGCAACTTCACGGGCTCCGCCGCGGAGGTCCCCCTCCCCGCCGGCTGGGCCGGCGCCGAGCTGCTACTCGGCAACGTCCCCGACCCCGCCCCGGCCGCCACGACCGTCACCCTCGCCCCCTGGGAGGCCCGCATCCACCGCCGCACCGTGTCCACCTGACCGCGGCCAGCCTCCCCGGCCGGTCTCCTCGAGCCCACGACCCTTCAATGGTGGAGGCGAAGGGGAACTCGTCGAACTCGCGCTGGCCGTCCTGCGGGTAGTCCGCTCCCCAGTGCCGGCCGTGGGCCCGGATGGCCTCGGCGGTTGGCGTCTCAGCGGTCGGTGTCGTCGTACAGGCGGTGCAGCGGCCGGCTGGCGGTCTGGCGGGGGATGTCCTTGGCCTCGTTGGGCGGCCTCGTGCTCGCCGGGTCCTGGTAGGCCCGCTGGATGTGTTCGGCTGCGGCCGCTTCCATGGTGCCGTCGGCGGTGTTGAAGGGCATTGCCATCACGTGGCTCATGGCAGCTGCACCGCTTTGCTGGCCATTGGCGAGGTAGGGGAACTTTGTCCCAACGGGGTGCGAGGAAGCGATACATACCCCACCGCAGCAATCATCAACGAAAGCGACAGACCTCCACGACATGTTTGAAACTATGTGAATACGAACACAAGCCCCCCGGAGAGGCAGCCCACCGCAGCGACAAGGGAAACGACTCCGAAAATCCACGAGAGCGTCTTGTTCTCTTCCTGCGGGCGCGGGGAGAAGCCTTGAATCACTCTCATGTCATTGAGGTATTGTCCATTCTCCTTTCGGGCGTTCACGATGGCGTGAATGCCCGACACCAAGAAGCCCAGACCCACCACAAAGAGCAAGGTTATGTCAAAACCCTGCGACGATGCTGCTTTAGCTACATCAAACACGACTTCCTCCTGAACTGAAGGGAACAGCTTCCATGCCTGCCTCCGCCACGGAGTCAGTTATGGGCGCCCCGATGGGTGTGCACGGAGCCCGGGGCGCGGGTGGAACGAGTAATTTCAACGGTGAGCCTGCCGGCGAGTTCTGCTGGCACAGAAGGGCATTGATGGTGCCGAAGGTTCGCTCGACGATGCGTTTGGCAACGATGCACGGGCAGCCTGCTTCTCGTCGTCCAGCTGCAAGACCTGCTGGACGACTGAGGGACTTGAGGTTGACCACCGTTCCGGTGAAGTGCGGGTTGGTCACAATGGACAGGGCTCCCGTGCCGTTGGTTGAGATATTCGACGTCTCAACTTCGCAGTCCAGGAGCCTTGTTGATTTTCCATCATGCCGCACTGGACCTCCCGCACGCGCTGTTAAGGCGGTGACGAGGCTGACCGTCACCCGTGAGGGTGACCACGATTGCGAACTCCGTCTCTCCGGCCGCGCACTGATCACGGCTCGCGTACCTCCGAAAGCACGACACCCGCCTACGTCACCACCGTCGTCCAGCACCTAGCGGACAAGGCGCCGGGACTGCTGAAGACGCTGCGCAATTCGGGCCCGGAGTCCCACTGGGTATCTGCGCTGGCTGCCGTCAATGGATGCAAGCTAGATCAGAACCCCTTACGCGCACGCACAGCCGCCAAGATCTCACAAGAAATCTCGTCTGCTTGCGTCCTGCGCTTAAACCACGTCGCATAATTTGATTTCTGCGAAGCCAGACTAAGAAGACATCCACCCGATGAATACCGGACCACAATTCCGTAATACCCGGGGGAAACTGAAGCAATAGCGTCTAGTGGAATCACTCGCCACTTGTAGAAGTTTCGCACACAGACAGCCTCTGACGTTATACTGATCGAAGACTCTGCAAACGCAAAGAGGCCGACCCCGGCAGAGAGGAAGAAGACCGGGGCGAATACATCCTCCAAGTCCACATTAGACTGTGCAAAGAGACCGACCGTACTAAGCAACGTCATAGCAAGCGCGAATACGGCGGTCAAAAAAAACAAGGCTCGCTCCCAACGAGGATGCTTCCAAGCCTGGATCACCTTTCCAGGTTGAGCTTTAAGTCTGCCTCGCTCACGCGACCAAGTACTGCGCCCCATAAGGACCCCACACCTCCATCAGCTTCTGTGAATTCAGCACCAACCCGGGGAGTGCTGGTGAGCATGTCCGCGTCCGGGGCGACGGACAGGGTGTCGTCCTCCACCTGCACATCCACCTTGGCCATCTCATCGCCGGGCGCCGGACCTGCGCTGCGGTCGTGCTCCCCGGGGCCGGCCGGGCCCGCGTCCAGGGCGGCGACGCTGCCCCTGCGCGGCTTGGCCTTGGCGGGACTGGGGGCGCTGGCCTGGTTACCGGAGGAGTCCCACATGAACGCCGCCGGCGCCTTGAATACACCGCCTTGCCGTTCCCGTCCACCGCGTCCAGCCCGGCGGCAGCGGCCTCACGAACCTTCAGAACCCGAGCTTGAAGGGAGAAGGATGTGGAGATGACTTCATAAGTGGGGGGACGCCGTGTATCTGATCAACCACAAGGTGCTCATGTCAACAGACGCCCGGAACCTGACGGGCTCTCATCTGCGGAAATGCGGACAACTACCGCAGCAGGAGCGCCTTCGCCCTGCCGCAGTCAGGACACGGGAGATGAGCGACACGGGACGCCTTCTGTTGGGTGCCGTTGAGTCCTGTGCGTCGTCGAGGCCATGGGTCGCCCCGCCCCACCCGTCTCGAGTAGAAACGGGGGTCACGTGGGCGTCGGAGAGGGCGACGCTCGTGCTCAATCCGGCTCAGGCGCGGCGCAGGAGGGCGACGGGGCCGGTCGCCAGCAGGTCCGCAAGGGCCACCGTGCCCTCGAAGGTGTCGCCGCCTCGCAGGGTGTCCCGCCATACCCCGGGCGGCAGGGCGAGCGTGGTGTCGCTCCAGCCGCCGCCGAGGGCGAGGCGCAGCGACAGCCGGGTCGCGACGGCGACCACCGCGCCGGACCGGGCGAACGCCAGGCAGTGCGCCGCCGCCTCGCCGCGCGCACGCAGCGGCTCGTACGTCGAACCCGCGAGAAACCACTCCGGGTGCTCGCGCCGCATCCGCAGGGCCGCGCGTGTGACCCGCACCTTGGGGTCGTCGTCCGCCCCGCCGTCATCGCCGTCCCCGAGGACGGCGGGGATGCGCCTGTTGTCCGGGTCGACCAGAGTGGGGGACCACCGCTCTCCGCCCCAGTAGACCTCCGGCACCCCCGGCATCATCAGCTGCACCAGCGCCATGCCCAGGGACGTCGCCCGCACGTGGGGTGCCAGCTCCGCCGTCAGCTCGCCCATCACGGCCCACGGAGCCCCGCAGACCGCGCCCTCGACGAACCGGACGAGCGCCGCCTCGTAGTCCTCGTCGGGCTCGGTCCAGCTCGTGCGCACCCCCGCCTCCCGGGCCGACTTCCGCAGCGCCGCCGTGAGCCGTTCCGCATCCGGCGCGCCCAGCCCGTACGCCGTCTGCCAGGCCGTCCACTCGCTGTGCGCGTCCGGCGGCCGGTGCCCGTCGTCGGGCAGGGCCGCCGCCTTCTCCCGTGCCGCCTCCAGCGCCGCCCGCCACCGCTGCGGACACTCGGACAGGACGAGCAGCGCCGCCCGCACGTCCGCGCTGCGCTTGGTGTCGTGCGTGGACAGCACCGTCCCGCCCTCGGGCCACGCGCGCTGCATGCGGGCGCAGTAGGCGTGGAACTCCTCCGGCGGTACGGCCGGGCGGGCCGGGTCGCCGCCGACCTCGGCGGCGCTGAGCAGCGGTGTGAACCGGTAGAAGGCGGTGTCCTCCACCGCCTTGGCCCGCAGCGCCGAGGCGACCTGCGCGAAGCGTGCCGCGAAGTCCCGCCCGTCCGCGTCCCCGTCCCCATCCTCGCCGCCCAGCCGCCCCAGGGCGAGGTCGCGCACCACCTCGACCGCGTCGCCCTCCTCCGGGACCGTGAACGCGGCGCGGGCGCCTTCCGCCGCCGTCTCCAGCCGTTCGGCGTCCACGGCGCGCGCCGGGTGGCCCGGGACGGCGTACGGCCGGTACACCGGCAGCCGTATCAGTACCTCGCACAGCGCGCGGCGCAGCGCCCAGGGCGCGTGGTCCCGGAGCCGCAGGCCGGGTGCGGTCGCGCAGATCCGGGAGGCGACCCGGGTGAGCCGGTCGACCTCGGTGGCCAGGTCGTCGCCGATCACCTCCCGCGAGGCCCGCCGCACGGTGTCCGCCCAGGTGCCGCCGAGGTCGTCCGGGGCCCCGACGGTCTCCTGGCAGGCGGTGACCAGCTCGGCGTACCCCTGGGGGTCGGTGAACAGGCCGTCGACGTGGTGCAGCGCGTCGTACCCGGTGGTGCCGGCCACCGGCCAGCTCTCGGGCAGCGTCTCCTCGCGGGCGAGGATCTTCTCCACTACGGTCCAGCGGCCGCCGCCGGCGTCCTGGAGCCGCCGCAGGTAGGTCTCCGGGTCGGCGAGACCGTCCGGGTGGTCCACCCGGAGCCCGTCGACCACGCCCTCGCGCAGCAGCCGCAGCACGGTGGCGTGCGTCGCGTCGAACACCTCCGGGTCCTCCACGCGCACGCCGATCAGTCCGGAGACCGTGAAGAACCGTCGGTAGTTGAGTTCGGTGCGCGCCAGGCGCCACCAGGAGAGCCGGTAGTGCTGGGCGTCCAGCAGCCGGGGCAGCGGGAGGCCGGCGGTGCCCGGCCGGAGCGGGAGCACGTGCGGTCCGCAGCGCAGGGTCCCGTCGCCGGGCGTGGCCAGCTCCTCGGCCGCGCGGTGCAGCGGCCCGCCGAGGACGGGCAGCAGTATCCGGCCGCCGCCCGCCTCCCAGTCGACGTCGAACCAGCGGGCGTACGAGGAGTCCGGGCCGTCCCGCAGCGTCTCCCACAGGGGGCGGTTCAGCCGCAGGTCGGCGGGCACGGCCATGTGGTTCGGCACGATGTCCAGCACGAGACCGAGGCCGTGCGCACGGGCGGTCGCCGACAGGCCGCGCAGCCCCGCCTCGCCGCCCAGCTCCTCGCGCACGGTGCGGTGGTCGGTCACGTCGTACCCGTGGGCCGAGCCCGGGACGGTGGTCAGCACGGGGGACAGGTGCAGGTGCGACACGCCGAGCTGCGCCAGGCGTGGGACGGCCTCCTCGGCGGCGGCGAACGGGAAGGCCGGCTGGAGCTGGAGCCGGTAGGTGGCGGTCGGCGTCATACCTGCGTCGTACCCGGTCCGGGGTGCACCGCATGTCCCCCGGTCGGGCGGTGTCGCGGCCCGCGGCGGCGTGTCGCCTGGCGTCCCGGCTCGTCCCGCCCCGCCCCGCCCCGCGTGCCGCTGCCGGGCGGCTACGCGGGCCGCTGGAGGACGACGAGGCTGCGGTCGGTCAGCGTCAGCCGGTCCCCGGCCTGGACCTTGCGCGTCTCGTCGGGCGTACCGCCCTCCTCCGCGGTGTCCACGACGACCTCCCACTGCCGCCCGTGGTGGACGGGCACCACGAAGTCGCGGGCGGTGTCCTGCGCGTTGAACAGCAGCAGGAACGAGTCGTCCAGGATGCGTTCCCCGCGTACGCCCGGCTCGGAGATCGCGCTGCCGTTGAGGAACACCGTCAGCGCCCGGGCCTGCGCCTCCTGCCAGTCACGCTGCGCCATCTCCCGGCCGTCCGGGGTGAACCAGGAGATGTCGGAGAGGTCGTCGTGCGTGCCCTCGACGGGCCTGCCGTGGAAGAAGCGGCGGCGCCGGAAGACCGGATGGTCGCGGCGCAGCCACACCATGGTGCGGACGAACGCGCACAGCTCCGGCGCGCCCGGATCGCCGTCCCCGTCCGGCCAGTGCACCCAGGACAGCTCGCCGTCCTGGCAGTACGCGTTGTTGTTGCCCTGCTGGGTGCGGGCGAACTCGTCGCCGTGGCTGAGCATCGGCACGCCCTGCGACAGCATCAGCGTGGCGACGAAGTTGCGCATCTGGCGGCGCCGCAGCCGCAGCACGTCGCGGTCGTCGGTGTCGCCCTCGGCGCCACAGTTCCAGGAGCGGTTGTGGCTCTCGCCGTCCTGGTTGTTCTCGCTGTTGGCGTCGTTGTGCTTGCCGTCGTAGGACACCAGGTCGTGCAGCGTGAAACCGTCGTGGCAGGTGACGAAGTTGATCGAGGCCAGCGGACGGCGTCCGTCGTCCTGGTACAGGTCGGAGGAGCCGGTCAGCCGGGACGCGAACTCCGCGAGGGTCCGTGGTTCGCCCCGCCACATGTCGCGGACGGTGTCCCGGTACCGGCCGTTCCACTCGGTCCACAGCGGCGGGAAGTTGCCCACCTGGTAGCCGCCCTCGCCGACGTCCCACGGCTCGGCGATCAGCTTCACCTGGCTGACCACCGGGTCCTGCTGCACCAGGTCGAAGAACGACGACAGCCGGTCCACCTCGTGGAACTGGCGCGCCAGCGTCGCGGCCAGGTCGAAGCGGAATCCGTCCACGTGCATCTCGGTCACCCAGTACCGCAGCGAGTCCATGATCAGCTGGAGCACGTGCGGGCTGCGCATCAGCAGCGAGTTCCCGGTGCCGGTGGTGTCCATGTAGTACCGGGGGTCGTCGGCCAGCCGGTAGTAGGAGGCGTTGTCCAGGCCGCGGAAGGACAGCGTCGGGCCCAGGTGGTTGCCCTCGGCGGTGTGGTTGTAGACCACGTCGAGGATCACCTCGATGCCCGCCTCGTGCAGCGCCCGCACCGCCTGCTTGAACTCCAGCACCTGCTGGCCGCGGTCGCCCCAGGAGGCGTAGGCGTTGTGCGGGGCGAAGAAGCCGATGGTGTTGTAGCCCCAGTAGTTCGACAGCCCGGCGTCCGCCAGCCGGTGGTCGGTGACGAACTGGTGGACCGGCATCAGCTCCAGCGCCGTCACCCCCAGCCGGGTGAGGTGGTCGATCACCGCCGGGTGGGCGAGGGCCGCGTAGGTGCCGCGCAGGTCGTCCGGCAGGTCCGGGTGCAGCATGGTGAGGCCCTTCACGTGGGCCTCGTACAGCACGGTGTGGTGGTACTCCGTCCGGGGGAGGCGGTCGTCGCCCCAGTCGAAGTACGGGTTCACCACGACGGAGGTCATGGTGTGCGGCGCCGAGTCCAGGTCGTTACGTCGTTCGGGTGACCCGAAGTGGTACCCGTAGACGGCCTCGTTCCAGTCGACCCGTCCACTGATCGCCTTCGCGTACGGGTCCAGCAGCAGCTTGGCGCTGTTGCAGCGCCGGCCCTGTTCCGGCGCGTACGGGCCGTGGGCGCGGAAGCCGTACCGCTGCCCCGGCATCACCCCGGGCAGGTACGCGTGCCGCACGAAGGCGTCCGATTCGCGCAGCTCGACGGCGGTCTCGGAGCCGTCGTCGTGCAGCAGGCACAGCTCCACCCGCTCCGCCGCCTCGGAGAACACCGCGAAGTTCGTTCCCGCGCCGTCGTAGGTGGCACCGAGGGGATACGCCTGTCCCGGCCAGACCTGCATGCGCCTCGTCTCTTCCCTTCCCGGCCGTGTCGCCGCGCGGCGGGCGCCGCGTGCGGATGCTGCCGCCCGAAGCATCCTCGCGCAGGATGGGCCCGCCCGGCGGACCCAGGCGCTATCTTCGCCCGTACGGTCGTACGCGGCAGGGAAGTTGATAGGTGAACCGGGTGCACCTCGCACCGGCTCCGCAGTAGTCTTCCTTGATCGAACAACGGGGTCGGGGAAGGCGGTGCACAGGTGGGGTCGGGAGGGCTTGAGCTCCCCCCGGGTGAGAGCGGGCAGGACGGCGAGACCGCCGTACCCTCCGGCGCGGTGTCGCTGGCCAGGCCCATGGAGATCGGTGCCGACCTCGACTGGGGCGACGAGGCCTGGGCCGAGGTGAGGCGCCGTGCCCAGCGGGCGGGACGCGCCTACATCTGGCTCAACCTGGTCGAACAGCGGCTGCGGGCCGTCGTCGCCGCCGTGCTCCGCCCGGTGTACGAGCCGGTGCACGGCGACGAGTGGGTGATCGCCGCCGCGGGGCCGGCCGGTCAGGAATGGGTCCAGCGCGCGGTGGCCGTGCGCGAGGTCAGCCGCCGCAAGGGATACCTGCTCGACCCGGCCGACGACACCATCCTCTCCTTCCTCACTCTGCCGCAGCTGCGCGAGCTGATGGTCCAGCACTGGCCCTGCTTCGAGCCGTACTTCGACGACCGCCGCGAGGTCGAGCTGGCACTCGACGAGCTCGAGGTGGCGCGCAGCGCCGTCGCCCGCAACCGGGCCCTCTCCGAGACCGTGCTGGCCCAGGCGGAACGCATGTCGGCTCGCCTGCTGGAGCTGCTCGGCACCTCCCGCGGCGCGCCGCCGTCCGCGGACCGGCTGCCGGTGGACGCCGTCGAGGACCTGGTCGGCGACCGTTTCGCCGACGTCGTCGGCGTCCACCCGGACCGGGTGCGGCTCCAGCGGCAGCTCCCCGCCGAGGACCTGTTCGGCGGGGCGCGGAGGCTGGACGCGATCGGGATAGGGCTCAACCTGCTCGTCCAGAACTACAGCGGACGCCGTCTCGTCCGCCTCGCCGAGTCCGGCTGCCGGGTGCGGCTGCTCTTCCTCAACCCGGCCAGCAGCGCCGTCCGGCGCCGCGAGCGCGAGCTGGGCCTGAAGAAGGGCGAACTGAGCCGCACCGTGGAGATGAACATCCTGCACATGCGGCGGGTCCGCTCCCGGCTGCGCGACCCGGGCGCGTTCGAGATCCACGTGTTCGACGAGACGCCCCGCTTCACCGCCTACCTGGTGGACGGCGACGGACCGGACGGCCTCGGCGTCGTCCAGTCCTACCTGCGCCGCGTGCGCGGCATGGAGGCTCCGGTCCTGGTGCTGCGCGGCGGCCGCCGCGACCTGGTCCAGGGCGGGCCCACCCGGGCCGACGCCGGCGAGCACGGCCTCTTCGGCACCTACCGCGAGGAGTTCGAGTCGGTCTGGACCGACTCGCGCCCCGTCTCCTGACCGGGGCGGTCCGTGGGCCGGGCACCCGCCGCGGGCCGGGTACCCGCCGCGGGCCGCCCCGGAAGGCCCTCTGCCCAGGTCACAGCTCGATGACCATGTCCACCCGTATGCAACCCTTTCCCTCCCTCACCTGTCTACACAGGTGCTTCCGGACGAATCCGGAATGCGGCAAACGGTGGGGAGTACGGGCAGTGACAGTGCGATCGTTCGTTCGGCGCATGACTCCACGGGCGAAGCGGAAGGCCGCCGACCAGGTCTGGCAGCTGCGCCACGGACGGGACCGACGCCGGACCGCGGCAGCCGACGACCGGCTGCGGTCCGTCGTGGTCGGCGGGCGCGAGACCTACGGCCGGGTCGTGGACGGCTTCACCGCCGCCGGTGCGGCCGACCGCAACCTCGACATCGCGGTCGGCGCCCTGGAGACGGCCGGAGCGGCCTACTTCCTGATCCCCTCGGCCCGCATACGCCACACCGTCGGCGTGCACGAGTGCCACCGTCCCGCCTTCCTCGCCGCACTGCGGGAGCAGAACGCGGCGACCGCCGTCTTCGTGGCCCAGCCGCTGCTGGGCGGTCGCCTGAAGAACACCTCGCTCTGCATGGACGGGGCGCTGCGGGAAGGACTGGAGTCCTCCCGTGTGCTGCGCGTGGGCGAGATCCAGCTCGGCCCCGCCGGGCAGGTCCTCGCCGGGACCGCGCTCGGCTGCGACGTCGAGTTCTGGCAGGACGGCGCCGACGTCCTGGCCGGCCCCCGCGCCGAGGCCGAGCTGGCCCGGGTGTCCCCGCAGGCGTCCGAGGACGTCTTCGGACGGTCCCTCGTCGCCCCGCGCCGGAACCGGGTCGCCGACGTCGTGCCGTCCGACGAGCAGACGCCCGCGGTCCTGGAGGTACGAGGGCGGGAGATCCCCACCTTCGCCGCGTTCGCCACGCCCACGGTCTCCGACGTCACCTTCCCGGTCGACGTCGTCTACACCTGGGTCGACGGCGAAGAGCCCGCCATGCGGCGCAAACGCGCCCACTACAAGGGCCTGGGCACCGCGGACATCCTCGACAAGGAGGTCAACGCGTCGCGGTACACCAGCCACGACGAACTGAAGTACTCGCTGCGCTCCCTCCAGATGCACGCCGACTTCGTCCGCCACGTGTACGTCGTGACCGACGGGCAGAAGCCGGACTGGCTGGACGACGAGGCCGACGGCATCACCGTCGTCGACCACCGCGACATCTTCCCCGCCGACGTGCTCCCCGTGTTCAACTCGCACGCCATCGAGACCCGGCTGCACCACATCCCCGGGCTGTCGGACCACTACCTGTACTTCAACGACGACGTGTTCGTCGGCCGCCGGGTGACCCCGGAGCACTTCTTCCACGGCAGCGGCGCCATGCGTGTGCCCGTGTCCCCGCTCAAGATCGGGGTCGGCAAGCCCCATGCGGAGGAGACCGCGACCAACTCCGCCAGCAAGAACGTACGGCGCCTGATCCAGCAGCGCTTCGGCCGCATCACGACGAACAACTTCATGCACACCCCGCTCCCGCAGCAGCGGGAGACGCTCCGGGAACTGGAGCAGATGTTCGCGGAGGACGTCGCCAGGACCACGGCCACCCGCTTCCGGTCGCCGCAGGACATCGCCATGACCGCGCCGCTGCTCTACCAGTACGCCCTCCTCACCGGGAAGGGCTACGCCGCGGGCTTCACCTTCCGCTACGTCAACATCAGCCGCGAGGACGCCGACCGGAGACTCGACGACCTGCGACGCCGCAGACGCTTCGACTTCTTCTGCCTCAACGACGTCGACGTGCCGGCCGAGGAGCGGGAGGCCGTCCTGGGGCGCATGCACGCCTTCCTCGAGGACTACTTCCCGTTCCCGAGCACGTTCGAGAAGAAGCCCGAACGGTAGGGGCGATGAAGCACCGCGCGTACACCAGGCTGAAGGACCACCTGTTCCGTCCCGCCAAGCGGGCCCTGCTGGTCCTGCGCATCCGGCTGCTCGCCTGCTGCTGGGCGCTGCGCTGCGCTCTGCCCCGCCGCCGGGTGCGCGGGGAACTCGGGGACGTCCGCCGGGTCGCCGTGGGCCCCTTCCGCGCGCACGGCCGCGTCGTGGACCACTACACGGCGGCAGGGGCGGCGGCGGAGGACCTCGCGGCGGTCACCGGCATGCTGGAGGACGCGGGCCTGCCCTACTTCCTGGTGTCCGGGCCCGGTGCGCGGCGGCACGTGCTGGGTGTGGAGGAGGTCCACCGCCGCGCGCTGCTCGAACTGGCCGCGCGGCGCTTCCGGGACACCCCCGGCTACGTCGGGGCGGTCGGCGACGGCGGGCGGCTGCTGTCGCTCGCACTCTGGGCCGACGGCGGTGTGCCCCGCGCGGTGCGCCGGGCAGCGGTGCTGCGCACCGGCACCGTCCGGCTGGGTCCGGGCGGACAGGTCCTGCACGGTGTGGAGGGCGGCTGCGAGGTCGAGTTCTGGCGCCGCGGCGCCTCCCTCGCCCCGGCCTACCCGGAGAACCGCCCCTGGCTGTCCGTGCCCGCACGCCAACTCGGCGACGACTTCGCCGAGGCGCTTCTCTCCCCGCGCCGCAACCGCGTCTCCGAGGTCGTCCCGGCAGCGGCGCAGCGGCCCGCCGCCACCATGGTGGGCGGCCACCGGATCGCGACCTTCCAGCCGTTCGCGGACCCCGGGGTGGACGAGGTGCGGTTCCCCGTGGACGTCGTCTACACGTGGGTGGACGGCGACGATCCCGCGATGGCGGCGAAGCGCGGCGCCTACGGCGGCGAGGACCGCGGGGGCATCGCCGACCGCGAGACCGGGCCGTCCCGCTACACCAGCCACGACGAACTGCGGTTCTCCCTGCGCTCTCTCGACATGTACGCCCCGTTCGTGCGGCACGTCTATCTCGTCACGGACGGGCAGATACCGGAGTGGCTCGACCCGGCGTCCGACTGGGTCACCGTGGTCGACCATCGCGAGATCCTCCCGGCCGACGCGCTGCCCGTGTTCAACTCGCACGCCATCGAAAGCCGGCTGCACCACATCCCGGGTCTCTCCGACCGCTACCTCTACTTCAACGACGACGTCTTCGTGAACCGCCCGGTCCGGGCCGAGAGCTTCTTCCACGGCAACGGCCTGGCCAAGCTGCCCTTCTCGCCCTACAAACTCGGGCTCGGCCAGCCCTATCCGCTCGAGCCCGCTCCCAACTCTGCGGGGAAGAACGCGCGCGAACTCGTGCGACGCACCTTCGGACGCCACATCGCCGCCAAGTTCCAGCACGTGCCGCACCCCCAACTGCTGGCCGTGCTCAGGGAGATCGAGGCAGCCGGCTTCGAGGAGCTGCGGCGGACCGCCTACTCGCGGTTCCGCTCGACCCGTGACGTGGCCTCCGCCGCCACCCTCCACCACCACTGGGCGCTGCTCACCGGCCGCGCGGTCCCCGCCGAGTACTCCCTGCGGTACGCGGACCTGGGCAGCCCCGACCTGCGCGAGCGGCTCGCCCGTCTGGAGCGGGGTGAGGACGTCGACTTCTTCTGCGTCAACGACGTGGACACCACCCCCGGGACCAGGGCGGCGGCCGGCCCGGCCGTCCACGCGTTCCTCGAACGCCGGTTCCCCTTTGCCGGTCGTGCCGAGCGATCCGGGCCCGCCGTACGGCTGGACGGGCCCGGGGCGGCGACGCGGCTGGTCACCCGGCACATGGACGGCGGACGCCCGGTGCGGCTCCAGGCCTCCGCCTGACGGCCGCGGGCGCGGAGCGCACGCCACCGGGCGCGGAGCCCATGGCACCCCGACCCACCGGGCCCGCAGAGCCGACCCTGCGGAGATCCCGCTGAGCCGTTGTGGTGTTGCTGTGAGTGACCGGCCTGTCGGAGTGAGGCGCGCCGTCCTGCGCGGGAACAATCGCGCCTCATGGAGGGAACACGCACGCCGTTCTTCGACAACGCGAAGTACCTGGCGATCGTGCTGGTGGCCTGCGCCCACTTCTGGGAGCCGTACCGGGCGGACAGCCGTACCGCGCTGGCGCTGTACCTGTTCGTCTACGCCTTCCACATGCCGGCGTTCATCGTCGTCTCGGGGTACTTCAGCCGGAGCTTCACGCTCGGTCCGCGACGGGTGCGGCGGCTGATCGCCGGCCTGCTGGTGCCGTACTTGCTCTTCGAGATCGCCTACACCCTGTTCCGGCGGTGGGCGGAGCCGGACCCCGGCTATCCGGTCAACCCGGTCGACCCGCTGTTCCTCAACTGGTTCCTGCTCGCGCTGTTCCTGTGGCGGCTCACCGCGCCGCTGTGGCGGGCGGTGCGGTGGCCGCTGCCCCTCGCGGTGGCGCTGTCCGTGCTGAGCACGGTCACCCCGGGCGTCGGGCCGGACCTGGACCTGCAGCGGGTGCTGCAGTTCCTGCCGTTCTTCGTGCTCGGCATGCTCCTGGAGCCGCGCCACTTCGCACTGCTGCGCGACCGGCGGGTCCGCTGGGCGGCGGTACCGGTCGCGGCCGGCGCGCTGGCCTTCGCCTACTGGGCGGCTCCGCGGATGAGCCACGTCTGGCTCTACCACCGCCAGAGCGCGCAGGACCTCGGCGTCCCCGCCCCTGCCGGGGCCGCCATGGCGCTGGCCCTGTTCGGCTGCTCGCTGCTCCTCACCGCCTGCTTCCTGGCGTGGGTGCCGAGCCGGCACACCTGGTACACCGCGCTCGGCACCGGCACGCTGTACGGCTACCTGCTGCACGGCTTCCTGGTGAAGGGGTCGGTCTACTGGGGCTGGTACGGGCCTCCGTGGGTGGGCAGCCCGGCCGGCATGGTCGCCGTGACCCTGGCAGCCGCCGTGCTGGTGACGCTGCTGTGCACGCATCCGGTCCGGCGGGTCTTCCGGTGCGCCGTGGAGCCGCGGCTGGACTGGCTGTTCCGCGACGACCGCGGCGAGCGCACCGGTACCGCCGGGCGGCAGCCCACCGGCCGACCGGAGGCGGAGCCGTCGTCGGTGCCGGAGCATAAGGTGCGGTCATGACGACGGGGACTGGGACGACGTACGTCGCGCTGTTGCGCGGCATCAACGTGGGCGGGCGCCGCAAGGTGCCCATGGCCGAGCTGCGGGAGCTGATCGACGGGCTGGGCTGGACGGGCGTGCGCACCCACCTGCAGAGCGGCAACGCGGTGTTCACCGTGCCGCCGGAGGGGTCCGGCCCGCCGCCCCGGGAGCGGCTGGAGCGGGCGATCGCCGACCACTTCGGCTTCGACGTGCCGTGCCTGCTGCGGACCGGCCGGGAGCTGCGGGACGTCGTCTCCGCCTGCCCGTTTCCCGCCGCCGACCTGGACCCGGCGAAGCTGCTGGTGCTGTTCGTCGAGGAGACACCGGCGGCCGGCCACTTCGCCGGCGTCGACGCGGCGGCCTACGCCCCGGACGAGTTCCGGCACATCGGCAGGGCCGTCTACTGCTGGTTCCCGGACGGCATGGGCCGCAGCAGGCTCCCCGCCGCGCTGGAGGCCGTACGGCCGAAGCTCACCGCCACCGGGCGGAACTGGCGCACCGTCACCAAGCTCGTCGAGATGACGGAACAGCCCGCCTGAACGGGTCAACGGGCCCCCGGGCCCGAACCGAGCCGAAGAACCTGCCAAGATCGGCTGACTCCAGCGGGCTCGGCACCGCCGTTCCCGGCAGGGATTCTGTGGGGTCACGTTGCCAGTCGGGGCACTTCTGGTCAGCACGTCCTTGGCAGCCTGGGCGGTCAGGCTTCGCTGGCTAGCAGATGGGGGAAGTGTGGGAGACGTTGCGGTGCGGGTGGACAGTGTCTTCGCCGGCCGGTTGAAGTGGCGCTCTCGCTACCTCATCCGCAGGGCCCGCCAGCGAGACAGGACCGGTCTGCTGGTCCAGGTGGACCTGCGCGATCCTCCCCGCAGCATGTCACCCAAGTGGTGCCTGGTTTCCGTCATGGAAGGTGAGCGACAGTTCTGCAGCGTGGATCGAAGCACCTTCAGGGCGGTTCGCTTCGTGCCCCTTCTTCCAGGTCTGCACTGACTACGGCTTGAGGTACTGAGAGCACGCAAGCGACGTTCCACGCGAGTCGAGCGGACCGTTGTGCTCGGTCCGGGAGACATTCTGCTGGCGACCTGCGACCCGGTTCAGCCGAACGTCTTCTACCGGCGCAGTCCCGATGCGGATACCTGGAGTCTCCAGATCCTGGAGTAGCGCACTTCGAACCTGCAGCTACCCGTCTCGACGGCCCCTTTCCAGGAGTACGACTCGATCGCTCGCGCCGTCGAACCCGAGCACGGGACGTTCGGCGTCACCCTCCGGGGCCATCAGCACCGGCTTGCCCAGCTGCCGCCCAATCAGCCGCAGGAAACCGCAGAACACATCGAGCCGCCCCTGGCCCTGAAGCTCCCGCAGGTCAGCGTCGAAGTCGATCTGCTCCACCGCACAGAAACGGAAGATCGCCAGCACCTCGTCTGTCAGCCAGACCCGCAGTTCAGGGCACTCGGCGTCAGCCGAGCGGGCGAGCACTGCCTCCGCCCGGGGCAGGGGCAGAAGCACGTCCCCTTCGGAGTACTGACACCTCCAGCCACTCTCACCGATGAGATCAAGAACCGCCTGCCAGTCTTCTACCGACGCATCAGGGACGCGCACGTCCGGCAACGCCCCCATCAGGTCAGGGTCGAAGAAGTACGCGACGTCATCCCACAGCAGCTCAGACACCTCGCCATGCTGCCCGGCATCCCATCCCACCGCAGCCCGATTCTCCAGACGAACCCCACAGGGCCACCCTCCCCGAAGCCGCAGGCCGGCCGCGGGTTCGCCCAGGGCGATTCCGCTGACGGCGAGCGCGCCTTTCACCGCCGCCCCGGCCGGGGCAGGCTCGGGCCATGAAGCTGCTGATGCTGGGTGGGACGGGTTTCGTCGGGCGCGCCGTCGTGGAGGACGCGCTGGCCAGAGGCTGGGAGGTGACGGTCCTCAACCGCGGCCTGCGGCCACCGGTCGAGGGTGTGCGGGAACTGCACGGCGACCGTACGGAGGAGGGCGGCCCGGAGGCGCTGCGGGCGGGGGAGTGGGACCTGGTCGTCGACACCTGGTCCTCCGCCCCGACGGCCGTGCGCGACGCGGCGCGGCTGCTCGCCGGCCGCGCCGGCCGGTACGGCTACATCTCCAGCGGGTCCGTCTACCGCTTCCCGCCTCCGGCGGGCAACGACGAGCGGGGCCCGGTCGTGGACGCGTCCCCGGACGACGGCGCCACCGACTACCGGCAGGACAAGCGGGGCGGAGAGCTGGCCGCCCAGCGCGAGTTCGGCGCGGACCGCACGCTGCTGGTGCGCGCCGGGCTCATCCTCGGCCCGTACGAGGACGTCGGCCGGCTGCCGTGGTGGCTGAACCGCATCGACCGGGGCGGGCCGGTCCTCGCCCCCGGGCCGCGCGACCTGGGGATCCAGTACATCGACGCGCGGGACCTGGCGCGCTGGACGCTGGACGCGCTGGCAGCCGGCCTGCACGGGCCCTACAACACCATCTCCCGGCCCGGACACGCCACGATGGGCGAGCTGCTGGCGGAGTGCGTGGCGGCCACCGGTTCCGACGCGGAGCTGCGCTGGGCGGACCCCGCGGTGATCGAGGCGGCGGGGATCGAGGGATGGACGGGGCTGCCGGTGTGGCTGCCGCCGGGCGAGGTGTACGACGCGATGCACCGGGGGGACGTGTCGCGGGCCCATGCGGCGGGGCTGGTGTGCCGGCCGGTCGCGGAGACCGTACGCGACACGTGGGCGTGGCTGCGGTCCCTCGGCGGGGACGCACCCCAGCGTGCCGACCGCGCGGCCAAGGGCATCTCTCCCGCGCAGGAGGCCGCGGCTCTCCGCGCCCTCGGCGCCTGACGGCCCGTCCGGGGCCGCGCCGCTATGCGGCGAGCGAGCCGGGCGGCGCTGCCGCCGCCGTGTCGAAGCGGCGCAGCAGCAGCCGCACCAGCTCGGGCGCGGCCCCCAGCACGGGAGCGAGCACGTCGGCGCGGGCCTCACGCGCTCCGGCGACGATGCGGTCCGGCAGCCGCCCCGGGGCGATCACGTACGGCGCCACGGCCACCCGCCGCACCCCGGGCTCCGCGCGCAGCTCACGCACCGCGTCCGCGGTCCGCGGGAGGTCGGCCGACGCGTAGGCGGTCCGTACGGCCGCCCACCCGGCGTCGCGGCGCCACCGGTCGGCGAGCGCCTCGATGGAGGCCACCGCCCGGGCGTCGGAGGAGCCGGCCGCCGCGAGCACCATCCCGGTGCCGGAGGCGGCCGGGCCGCCGAGTCCGGCTTCGGTGAGCCGCCGCTCCAGGGCGGTGAGCAGCAGGGGATCGGGCCCCAGCACGTCGGCCTGCCGTACGTGCACGCGCGCCGGTCGCGGCAGTCGCGCCGTCGCCTCCCGCAGCGTGCGCGGGATGTCGGTCCTGGCGTGGAAGGCGCTGCTGAGCAGGAGCGGCACCGCGACGACGTCGCGGAAGCCCTCGCCGTCCAGCCGCTCCAGCGCCTCGCCCACGCGCGGCGCGTCGAACTCCAGGTAGCCGACCTCGACCCGCAGGCCGGGCCGGTTCCGGCGGACGGCCTCGCACAGCGCCGTCGTCGTCGCGGCGTGCCGGGCGTCGCGGCTGCCGTGCGCGACCAGCAGGAGAGCCGTCGAGGGGGCGGTGAGGGCAGGTCGCGGGTGTCGCATCGCTCTCCTCCTCACCGCCCCCTCGACGGGTGGGTGCGTGGACGGGTCAGAAGTCCCAGCCGTCGTCGTCGGCCGTGCCGCCCCGGGCCTCCTTGGTCTCCTCCGCCGCCTCGGCGAAGGCGTCGCCCGCCATGCCGGCGGTCAGCGTCGTCCCGTCGGCCGGGTCGATGAGCAGGAACGACCCGGTGCGCCGGGAGTCGGCGTAGGCGTCGACCGGGAGGGCCTGCGCGGTGCGCAGCACGACACGGCCGATGTCGTTGGCGACCAGCTCGCCCGGCGCGGGGTGCTGGGAGAGGTCGGCCAGCGTCAGGCGGGACGGGATGTCCTTGACGATGGCCTTCACCGTGCGGGTGGCGTGCTTGAGCAGCACCCGGTCGCCGACCTTCAGCGGACGGTCGTGCAGGTGCGCCACGGTCGCCGTCAGGTCCTGGCTGGGCGACAGCTTCGCGTCGGCCGGGGCGATCATGTCGCCGCGGGAGATGTCGAGGTCGTCGGTGAGCCGGAGCGTGACGGACTGCGGGGCCCAGGCGACGTCGACCGGCTCGCCGAGCGCGTCGATGCCCTCGATGGTGCTGGTGCGTCCGGAGGGCTGGACGGTGATGCGGTCGCCGACGCGGAAGATGCCGGAAGCGATCTGGCCGGCGTAGCCGCGGTAGTCGCGGTGCTCGTCGGTCTGCGGGCGGATCACGACCTGCACCGGGAAGCGGGCCGGGTCGTCGCTGGGGTCGTGGCTGACCTGCACCGTCTCCAGGTGCTCCAGGACGGTCGGGCCGCCGTACCAGTCCATGTTGGCGGAGGCGGTGACCACGTTGTCGCCGACCAGGGCGGAGATCGGGATGGTGGTGATCTCCGGGACGCCCAGCGAGGCGGCGTAGGCGGTGAACTCCTCGGCGATCGAGGCGAACACCTTCTCCTGGTAGTCGACCAGGTCCATCTTGTTGACGCACATGACGACGTGCGGGACGCGGAGCAGGGCGGCGACGGCCGCGTGGCGGCGCGTCTGCTCGACGACGCCGTTGCGCGCGTCGACCAGCACCACGGCGAGTTCGGCGGTGGAGGCGCCGGTCACCATGTTGCGGGTGTACTGCACGTGCCCGGGCGTGTCGGCCAGGATGAACCGGCGCTTGGTGGTCGCGAAGTACCGGTAGGCGACGTCGATGGTGATGCCCTGCTCGCGCTCGGCGCGCAGACCGTCGGTCAGCAGCGCCAGGTCGGGCGCGTCCTGGCCGCGGTTGCGGGAAGCGGTCTCCACGGCCTCCAGCTGGTCGGTGAGCACCGACTTGGAGTCGTGCAGCAGCCGTCCGACGAGGGTGGACTTGCCGTCGTCCACGGAACCGGCGGTGGCGAAGCGCAGCAGGGAGGTGGCGGCGAGCGCCGCGGCGGTGTCGATGGTGGGGGATGTGCTCATGGGTCTAGAAGTATCCCTCGCGCTTGCGGTCTTCCATGGCGGCTTCGGACATCTTGTCGTCGGCGCGGGTGGCGCCGCGTTCGGTGAGGCGGGAGGCGGCGATCTCGGTGATGATCGCGTCGTTGGTGTCGGCGTCGGAGTCGACGGCGCCGGTGCAGGACATGTCGCCGACGGTGCGGTAGCGCACGGTGCGGGTCTGCAGGGTGGTCTTCTCGGTGTCGGTGGGGCCGCCCCAGTCGCCGGCGGAGAGCCACATGCCGTTGCGGGAGAAGACCTCGCGCTGGTGGGCGTAGTAGATGGCGGGGAGTTCGATCTTCTCGTGGCCGATGTACTGCCAGACGTCGAGTTCGGTCCAGTTGGACAGGGGGAAGACGCGGACGTGTTCGCCGGGGGAGTGGCGGCCGTTGTAGAGCTGCCACAGTTCGGGGCGCTGGCGGCGGGGGTCCCAGCCGCCGAATTCGTCGCGGAGGGAGAAGACGCGTTCCTTGGCGCGGGCCTTCTCCTCGTCGCGGCGGCCGCCGCCGAAGACGGCGTCGAAGCGGTTCTTGTCGATGGCGTCGAGGAGGGGGACGGTCTGGAGGGGGTTGCGGGTGCCGTCGGGGCGTTCGCGGAGGGTGCCGTCGTCGATGAAGTCCTGGACGTGGGCGACGTGGAGGCGGAGGTTGTGGCGTTCGACGGTGGCGTCGCGGTGGGCGAGGACTTCGGGGAAGTTGTGGCCGGTGTCGACGTGGAGGAGGGAGAAGGGCACCGGGGCGGGGGCGAAGGCCTTGAGCGCCAGGTGCAGCATGACGATGGAGTCCTTGCCTCCGGAGAAGAGGATCACGGGGCGTTCGAACTCCCCGGCCACCTCCCGGAAGATGTGCACCGCCTCCGACTCCAACGCGTCCAGATGCGACA